>NZ_RCNW01000079.1:0-10770 GCF_004307605.1 Pseudomonas sp. Sample_24 | reverse complement strand
TCATCAACCAGTACGGCGGCGACATCAAAGAAACCTACGGCGTACCGGTTGAAGAGATCGTCGAAGGCATCAAGCACGGCGTACGCAAGGTCAATATCGACACCGACCTGCGTCTGGCATCCACCGGCGCCATGCGTCGCCTGATGGCCACCAACCCGAGCGAGTTCGACCCGCGTAAATTCTTCGGTGCTACCGTGACCGCAATGCGCGACGTGTGCATCGCTCGCTACGAGGCCTTCGGCACCGCGGGCAACGCTTCGAAGATCAAGCCGATCTCTCTGGAAGCGATGTACCAGCGTTACCTCAAAGGTGAGTTGAACGCCAAGGTCAACTAAGCCTTCAGCGTTCGAGTCGCAAGAAAAACCCGCATGAACATGCGGGTTTTTTTATGGCTGCAATCTTTTGCTGTTTATTGGTCGTGATCGATATCCAGCTTGCTGAAAGTCACTTTCCCGCCTTCAGTGGTGTACCCGGTGTTGTCCTGCACATAAACCCCGGCCTTGAAGTACAGCGGTTTGTCGCGCCAGCTGGCGCTGATATTGGTGTCCCATTGGTAACCTGCGCCACTGACGCCCAGCGCGCCGCCGGGGCTCAGGTGGATGAGGTAGTTGAATTCACGATCAAGCTTGATGCCGGTGGCGAGGGTGATGACGCGACTCTCGGCGTCGTCGGGGTGCATTCTGACCTTGATGACGAGGTTGCCGGTTTCGCTGCTGGTCTTGTACTGGTACTCGAGTTTGACCATTGGTCTCTGGCTCTTGTACGCGTGAATCTGCCCGATGACGATTTTGCCGGAGCTCGGCACCTGGTGCACCGTCAGGGTGGCACGCAGCAGGTTGTCGGCATCCGGGTAATACCAATTGCGCAGCGTACCGTTGCTGTAGGTTTCGCGCAGCTCGGTGCGCGGGTAGATGGCGTTTTCGGTTTTGGAGCCGGTCACGGGCGACCAGAAGAACAGAGTGCCGGTGTCGGAGTGGAAGTATTGATCCTTGAAGCCGTCTACCAGTTTGGACGTTTCAACAGTGTACGGCGGGCTGCCGACGGGAACGCTGAGGTTCCAGGTTGCGAGGTCGATCATAAAAATGCTTCCACAGATTTAGCTGCACGGGCGTGCCAGAAGCTCTAGTACGCGCCTCGGAGGGCGATCTTTATAATCGTAGGTGAGATGTTTGTTAATGGTGGACTGACAGATGGATGACGTCAAAATCCTGTCAAAACGCCATCTTTCCCGGTTTTAGCCGCCTTCACGCACGACCGTTAGTCGGCGAATTAACCCTTTAGTTAGATGATGGCGTACTGACAGCTTCTGATTTAGTTGATCCCGGTCTAGAGTGAAGGCACAGTATTTGTCCGGTTTTCACAAAAAACCGGCCTGACGTCCCGAAAATAGAGAAGCAGCATGGAATGCGTGCACCCCCCGCCAGCTGAAGGCAACTCAACACTTTTAATCGTCGACGATTACCCTGAAAACCTGATCAGCATGCGCGCGTTGTTGCAGCGCCAGGACTGGCAGGTCATCACCGCTGCCTCAGGGTTCGAGGCTCTCGGCCTGCTGCTTGAGCATGATGTCGACCTGGTGCTGCTCGATGTGCAGATGCCGGGCATGGACGGGTTCGAAGTCGCGCGCCTGATGCGCGGCAGCCAACGGACACGGTTGACGCCGATCATTTTCCTGACCGCCAACGAACAGTCCCAGGACGCCGTAATCAAGGGTTATGCCAGTGGCGCCGTGGATTACCTGTTCAAACCGTTCGACCCGCAGATTCTCAAGCCCAAGGTCCAGGCGTTGCTGGAGCACCAGCGCAATCGCCGCGCCTTGCAGCGCCTGAGCCACGATCTGGAGGTCGCTCGCGCCTTCAATGCCTCGGTGCTGGACAACGCTGCCGAAGGCATTCTGGTGGTGAACGAGGACGGTCTGATCCGCTTCGCCAACCCGGCAATGTCGCGTCTGCTCAGTGCCACCGTGCAAGAGTTGCAAGGCAAGGAGTTTCTGGATTTCCTGCAAAAGCCACACATTCCTGTATGGGCCGACTCGGACTTGCTGGCCGGCTTCAAACGCGGTGAAACATTGCGCCTGCACGACGCATTGCTGCGGACCGCGCCGGGGCAGCAGGTGCCAGTGGCATTGTCCTGCGCACCCTTGCCTGCCGAGCAGCGTGCGATGGTGGTCACCGTGCTGGACATGTCGGTGGTGCGCCACCTGCACCAGCAACTGGAATACCAGGCGGTGACCGATCCGCTAACGGGATTGCTCAACCGCCGGGGTTTTTACCAGACCGTGGAAAACCTCCTGTTGCGTGGCGAGCGACCCGACAGTGCCTGGGTCCTGATGTACCTCGATCTCGACGGATTCAAACGCGTCAATGACTCCCTCGGCCACGATGCCGGTGATCGGGTGTTGCGCTGGGTATCCGAGCAGTTGAAGGCCTGCTTGCGCTCCTTTGACATTCTGGCGCGCATGGGCGGCGATGAATTCACGGCATTGCTCGATCTGGAGTTTCCCGAACAGGCGGCCAAGATCGCCGAAAAGCTGATTGAGCGCGTGTCGATCTGTCAGCAGATCGACGGTCTGGATATCGCTTTGGGCGTGAGCATCGGCATTGCCACGTTTCCCGATTGCGGTGCCAACCTGGACGGTTTGCTGCGAGCCTCGGACATCGCGATGTACGAGGCCAAGCGTGCCGGTCGTCAGCAGTATCGTTTTTACGATCATGAGATGAATGGCCGGGCGCGTTCGCGCTTGATGCTTGAAGAAAGCGTACGTGACGCTATCGAGAGTCGTGATTTCAACCTGGTCTATCAACCGCAGGTGGCCATCTGCGACGGGCGCATTCGCGGCTTTGAAGCACTCTTGCGCTGGCAGCATCCGAGTGTCGGGGACGTACCGCCGGGACTGTTTCTGCCATTGCTGGAAGAGGCGCGGTTGATCAGCCGCCTGGGCAGCTGGATTTACCAACGCGGCGCCGAACAGCGCAAAGCCTGGGAAACCTTGTTTGCCGAAGATCTGATACTGGGTATCAGTTTGAGCAGAACGCAGTTCGCCATGCCCAACCTGGTGACTGAGTTGCGTCAGGTGTTGGAGCGGCACGGCTTGCAGCCGCGCCAGCTGGAAGTCGAAGTGACGGAAGAAGCCCTGACGCACAATCCGGAGGAAACCCGCAAACAGCTACGCTTGCTGCGTAATCTGGGGGTCAGGGTGGCGCTGGATGATTTCGGTTCTGGCCCTTGTTCGATGGCCCACTTACGTGACCTGGAACTGGACACGCTCAAGCTTGATCGCCATCTGATCGCTCGCCTGCCCGGGTCGGCGCGGGACGCGGTGCTGGTGCGCAACGTGATCGGCTTGTGCAAACAGTACGGCATGCTGGTGATCGCCGAGGGGGTTGAAACCGTTGCCCAGTTCCAATGGCTGCAAGCCAATGGCTGCGAGTATGTGCAGGGCTTTCTGGTGGCGCGTCCGATGATGGCAGAAGACACTGGCCACTTTGCGCAACCGTTCGACTGGAGCGCGTTGCTCATTTGAATTCGCTACACTGGCGACCTGTTCACGATCTGTGTTGCCGCTGTGATGACTGCTTTGAAATACCTCCAGGCGTATCCCGCTTCCTTGCAGGACCAGGTGCGCCAACTGATCGCCGACGGTCGCCTGGGCGAGTACCTGAGCAAACGTTATCCGGACACGCACGGTGTGCAGAGCGACAAGGCGCTGTACACCTACGCACTGGATCTCAAGCAGCAATACCTGCGCAACGCTCCGGCCATCGACAAGGTGTTGTTCGACAACCGGCTGGACCTGACGCATCGTGCCCTCGGACTGCACACTACGATCTCCCGGGTGCAAGGCGGCAAGCTCAAGGCGAAGAAGGAAATCCGCATCGCCTCGCTATTCAAGGAAGCGCCTTCGGAGTTTCTGAAAATGATCGTGGTTCACGAGTTGGCGCATTTCAAAGAGTCCGATCACAACAAAGCTTTCTACAAGTTGTGCGAACACATGCTACCGGGGTATCACCAGGTGGAGTTCGATGTGCGGGTGTACCTGACGTGGCGCGACATGCAATGAAAGATCTACAAAAAGGAGCAAGCGTGACGGACGTTAGCAAGACCAAGAGCAGCTTTTACCGCCGCTTGTACGTGGCGTACCTGATCGACAGCGGCCTGGCCAGCAGTGTTCCGGCGCTGACCGATATCACCGGTATGCCCCGACGCACCGCGCAGGACACCATCGCAGCGCTGGCGGACCTGGATATCGTTTGCGAATTCGAGCAGGAAGAAGGCGCACGCAATCATGCCGGCCGTTACCGGATTCGCGATTGGGGCGCGATTGATCGGGGGTGGATCGAGCGAAATTTGCGGCAGATAAAAAACGTATTGGAGTATCCCTGAGATTTTCGCTGCAGTGCTGACGCTATCGCGGGCAAGCCCGCTCGCACAGGTTCCGAGGCGGACTGCAAATTTGCGATGCACCGGCAATCACTGTGGGAGCTGGCTTGCCAGCGATAGGGCTCTCAGGAGCGACGCATGCCGATATGTGGAATGCCATCCTCGACATACTCCTCTCCTGCCACCACAAATCCGTACCGCCCGTAATACCCCTGCAAATGCGCCTGCGCCGAGAGATACACCGGCATATCCGGCCAGCGTTTTTGCGTCTGTTTCAATGCCTGAGCCATCAGCTCATGGCCGAGCCCGGTGCCGCGAGCCTGGGGCGCGATGATCACGCGTCCGATCACCACGTCGCCGCCCTGTAGTTCAGGATCGAGCAAGCGCAGGTACGCTACCAGTCGATCCCCGTCCCACGCCATCACATGGCACGTATCACCTTCCAGATCCTGGCCATCGATGTCCTGATAAATGCACTTCTGTTCAACGACGAACACTTCGCTGCGCAACTGCAAAATGGCGTACAGCTGTTCTTTGCCCAGATCGCTATGGTGTTTGCAGACCCAATCGATTGTCATGTTCTGATTCCCTGAAAACGTCTCCTCCGATACTAAGCGTCCAGACGATGGATGTCTTTATGGCGGAGAAATCTGTGACAAAGACCAAAATGCCATCATTCATTTTTCGCGGGATTGTCTTCTTTGTGTAATCTGGGATCAAGCGATGCGCAGTGGCTTCAATGAGCTACCGTTTTAGTGCCTGTTGGTGCGGGTACCGGGTCTTGGGTTTTGGCTGAAAACACGTCGGGTAGCCGCCCGCTAAGGATTTTCTAGCATGCCGCGATTGCATCGAGCCTTTGCTTTGATCGGATTGCTGTTGCTGACGCAAAGTGCGGCAGCAGAGAAGCTGCGGCTGGTGGCTGATGCGTGGCCGCCGTTTACCGACGCAACATTGGTCAACGGCGGGTTGGCCACCGACATTGTCAGCACCGCACTGGCGCGGGCCGGTTATGCCAGTGAATTCGAGCAGGTGCCTTGGGCGCGCGCATTGCTGGGCGTGAGCGAGGGCCGATACGATGTGCTGGTCAATGCCTGGTATACCGATGAGCGGACGAAACTGGGCAAGTTTTCCGGTGAGTATCTGGTCAATCGCATCCGTTTTCTCAAGCGCAAAGATGCGCCCATCGAATACAGCAATTTGCAGCAACTGCACAGCTATCCGATAGCCGTGGTGCGAGGTTATGCCTATTCACCAGCGTTCGACGAAGACCAGTCCCTGCAAAAGATCCCGGTGCACAGTTTCGCGATGGCCGTGCGAATGGTTGCCGCCGACAGGGTCAAACTGACCCTGGAAGACGAATACGTCGCGCGGTACTACTTGGCCCGTGAGCCCGTCAAAGTGCGCAACGCCGTGGAGTTTCTGCCCAAGCCACTGAGCGAGAATGGTCTGCACATCCTGGTCAGCCTGAAGAATCCACGCAATGAACAGATCGTCGCAGGCTTCGATCGGGCGATTGCGGCGATGAAGGCGGACGGGAGTTACGAGCGATTGCTCAGGCAGCACGGGATGTAGGTGGGGCTGGCGGCCTGATCGCTGGCAAGCCAGCTCCCACAGTGTTTGATGGTTTACACAGATCAGTGCCTGACTCAATTCCCTGTGGGAGCTGGCTTGCCAGCGATCAGGCCCGACTAGCCACCGCAAATCTCAGTCTTCGCTCGTATCCTTGATCAAATGCGCCGCCAACGTACGCAGCGGCCCCAGTTGCCGGCAGATCAATGCCAGTTGCGTCTGCACCAGCCGTTGGCCTTCATCGATTTCATCGGGCATCTGTTCGAGTTCATTGGCCAGCGCCTCTTCCTCGTCGCTCTGAATCGCAATGGCGGATTTGCTCGCCAGGCCCTGGGCGATTTCGTCGATGCTGGCAGCCAGTTTCACGCCGGCGCCTTCGATCAGTTGTTCGCGTACATCCGCCGGTAACTGGGTTTCACGGTGCGCACCCAGACCAGACAGATAACTGAGCAAGGTGTGCGACAACACCAGAAAACGGAAACCCACATCCGCTTCCTTACGAAAATGCCCAGGCTCCATCAGCATGTTGGCCAGGGTGGTCGACAGCGCTGCGTCTGCGTTGTGCGCGTTGCGCCGGGCCAGGCGATAAGCCAGGTCGTCGCTTTTGCCGGCGGCGTATTGCTGCATGATCTGGCGCAGGTAAATGCTGTTGCAGGTCAGGGTGTTGGCCAGCACTTTGTTCAGGCGTCGACCCTGCCAGTCCGGCAGGAACAGGAACACCGCCAGCCCGGCGATCAGACTGCCCAGCAAGGTATCGAACAGTCGTGGCAGGAACAGTCCGTAGCCGTCGCCCACCTGGTTGAAGCAGAACAGGATCATCAAGGTGATCGCCGCTGTCGCCAGGGTGTAGCGGGTGGTGCGGTTGGTAAAGAACACGATCCCGGCGGCGATGGCGAAGCAGGACTGGATCAGCGGGTTCGGGAACAGGTCGAACAGCGCCCAGGCCAGGGTCAGGCCGATGGCGGTACCAATGATCCGTTGACCGAGCTTGCGGCGGGTGGCGCCGTAGTTAGGCTGGCAAACAAACAGGGTCGTCAGGATGATCCAGTAGCCCTGGGACGGATGGATCAAATGCACCATCGCGTAGCCGATGCTCAAGGCCAGGGGCAAGCGCAGGGCATGGCGAAACAGCAGCGACGTCGGCGTCAGCTGCGTGCGCAATCGAACCCACACATCCTTCAAGTTGCGCGGTGAGCGGTCGAGCAGGCTGCTGTCCGTGGCGTCTGCCAGCGCGTCGGGGTTACTGGCGTCACTCAATAAACGGTCGAGGGTGCCAAGATTCGCCGCCAACGCTCGCAATGAGCGCAGCAACCCGCGCCACGCCGGGTTGCTCTGGATGCGCAAATGTTCGAGAGAGGCGTGCAGGTCGCTCAGCGCTTCGGCGAAACTGGCGTCATAGGTGAACGGCTGGCGCATCTGGATCGATTCGGCCAAAGCCCGGCAGGCCTTGCCTTGCTGGCGCAGCAGGCGCTGACAGCGAAACAGCACGTCACTGTGGAAAAACGCATCGGCCAGGGCGTTGTAAGGGTAGTGCGAAGAACTGGCGCGTTCGTGGATGTCCTGGGCGAGGAAGTACAGCTTCAGGTAACGACTGACTTTCGAGCCCGGCCGACCGTTGCCGACCCGGTGCAGGATGATTTCCTTGGCGGCGTTGAGTGCGGCGACCACGCGACCGTTCTGTTGCGCCAGTTCCAGGCGACGGGCTTCCACGTCCATCTGCCGGATCGGCTCGAACAGCGAGGATTTCAGCTTCAGGTAGAAGCCCAGTTCGCGGAACAACCGTGCCAGGCTCTGCTGTACTGGCTGGTTGGAAAACAACGCCTGCCACAACACCGACAGCACGCCGTACCAGGCCGCACCGGCCACCAACAGCAGTGGCTCGTGCCAGAAATCGGTGACCGCGCCACCGCGCTGATCCACGCCGATCATGGTGTAGACCGACAGGATCAGCGTCGCCGAGGCAATCGCGCCGTAGCGTTCGCCCAGCGCGCCGAGCATGGTCAGGCAGAACGCGGCGAGCGCAAAGGCGATGATGAAGAGGTAGGGGTAGGGGAAGAGCAGTTCGACGGACAGCGCGGCAACGGCGAAACATACCAGCGTCACCGCCAAGGCGTTGAGACGGCCCTGCCAACTGTCATCGGTTTCAGCCAGGGCGCTGGCGATAATCCCGAGGAACAACGGGATCAGCAACCCCATTTCATCCTGATACCAACACAGCGCCATGGTACCGGTCAGGGCGATGAACACCCGCACGCTGTAACTGAATTTATCCAGCGCCCAAAGGCGACGCAGAGACTGACGGAATGAAGTCGATGACATGAAGTGCGAAGGCCTTCCGAGGCAATGACGCTAAATTGAGCCACTAATGACGCCGACGCAATGGCGCCGATCACATTGGGCAGCAAAATTTGTTCCTTTGAGATCCTCCGCCGAGCGCATTCTTTAAAGTCAACAAGGAACCCTGTGGGAGCTGGCTTGCCAGCGATAGCGGACTGACAGTCAATAAAGATGTCGGATGTACTGGCCTCATCGCTGGCAAGCCAGCTCCCACAGGGATGGTGCTTCACATTTGAAAGACGGTCGTCAGGCGTACTGTGCGGCCGCGTAGCCGGAAGCCCACGCCCACTGGAAGTTGAAGCCGCCCAGATGCCCGGTCACGTCCAGCACTTCGCCAATGAAATACAGGCCCGGGCTTTTCAGCGATTCCATGGTCTTGGACGACACTTCGTTGGTATTCACGCCACCGAGCGTCACTTCGGCGGTGCGATAGCCTTCGGTGCCGGCAGGTACGACTTTCCAGCTCGCCAGTTTTTCAGCGATGGCGGCGATTTCTGCGTGGGTGTACTGCTTCATCGGTTTAGAGACGAACCAGTTGTCCGCCAACAGGTTGGCCATCTTCTTGGTGAAGATTTCCCCGAGCAGGGTTTTCAGCTCACTGTTGGGGCGTTCGGCTTGTTGCTGTTGCAACCAGTGCGCTGCGTCATGGTCGGGCATCAGGTTGATCTCGACCGTATCGCCGGATTCCCAGAACGAAGAAATCTGCAAAATCGCCGGACCACTGAGGCCGCGGTGAGTGAACAGTATGTTCTCGCGAAAGCTTTGGTCGTTGCAGCTCACCAGGCAATCCACCGAGGTACCGGACAGTTCGCTGCACAGTTCCTTTAGTTGATCGGTGATGGTGAACGGGACCAGGCCGGCGCGGGTGGGCAGCAGTTCGTGGCCGAATTGCCTGGCCACCTGGTAGCCGAAACCGGTGGCGCCCAGGGTTGGGATCGACAGGCCGCCCGTGGCGATCACCAGCGATTCGCAGGTCACCTGACCGAGGGTGGTGTCGAGCAAATAGCCCTTCTCGAGTTTCTCGATGCTCTGGATCGACGTGTCCAGGTGCAGGCTGACACCAACCTGATCGCACTCGTCGAGCAGCATTTGCAGGATGTCGCTGGACTTGTTGTCGCAGAACAACTGACCGAGTTTTTTCTCGTGATACGGCACGCCGTGCTTGGCAACCATGCCGATGAAATCCCATTGGGTATAGCGGGCGAGCGCCGATTTGCAGAAATGCGCGTTCTGCGACAGGAAATTGCTCGGCTCGGTGTACATGTTGGTGAAATTGCAGCGGCCACCGCCCGACATCAGGATTTTCTTGCCGGCCTTGTTGGCATGGTCAAGCAACAACACCTTGCGCCCGCGCCCGGCGGCGGTCAGCGCACACATCAACCCTGCGGCGCCAGCGCCAATGATCACGACTTCGGTAGAGCGCAAAACGGTGTCCTCAACTGTTCTCGATCATTCCCACGCTCTGCGTGGGAATGCCGCCATGGACGCTCTGCGTCCGCCGTCATGTGACGCGCAGCGTCACGGGATGCATTCCCACGCGGAGCGTGGGAATGATCAGGGTCACAGGATACGCACGCGCAGCGAGCGGCCTTTGATCTTGCCGTCGTTCAAGCGCTGCAAGGCCTGCTTGGCGATCCCGCGTTCCACGGCCACGTAAGCCTGGAAGTCAAAAATCGCGATCTTGCCGACCTGCGCGCCCGGGATGCCGGCATCACCGGTCAGTGCGCCGAGAATGTCGCCTGGCCGAACCTTGTCTTTGCGGCCAGCACCGATGCACAGGGTGCTCATCTGCGGCAGCAGTGGGCCGCCGCCCTGATTGGTCAGGTTGTCCACCTGATCCCAGGTCAGCGGCGATTTCTGCAACTGTTCGATCGCTTGCGCACGCTGGGCCTCGGACGGCGCCACCAGGCTGATGGCAATGCCTTTCTCACCGGCACGACCGGTACGGCCGACGCGGTGGATGTGGATTTCCGAATCGCGGGCCAGCTCGACGTTGATCACCATGTCCAGGGAATCGATATCAAGGCCGCGGGCCGCGACATCGGTGGCCACCAGTACCGAGGTGCTGCGGTTGGCGAACATGGCCAGCACCTGATCGCGGTCACGCTGTTCCAGGTCGCCGTGCAGGCCGACCGCGGAAATGCCTTTGGCAGTCAGGTGGTCGACGGTTTCCTGGACCTGCTGTTTGGTGAAGCAGAACGCGACGCAGGACGCCGGGCGGAAGTGGCCGAGGACCTTGGTCACGGCGCTCATGCGCTCTTCCGGAGAGATTTCGTAGAAGCGCTGCTCGATCTGCGTGTCGTCGTGGAACGCCTCGGCTTTCACTTGCTGCGGGTTGCGCATGAACTTCGAGGCCAGCTGCTTGATGCCCACCGGGTACGTGGCGGAGAACAGCAGGGTCTGGCGACGCTCCGGGGCTTGCATGATGATTTCTTCGATGGAGTCGTAGAAACCCATGTCGAGCATGCGGTCGGCTTCGTCGAG
>NZ_RCNW01000463.1:0-10866 GCF_004307605.1 Pseudomonas sp. Sample_24 | reverse complement strand
ACCGGCCTGTCACGCCGGGGGTCGCGGGTTCGAGTCCCGTCCGCTGCGCCATATCCGCACCAAGGCCCACTGAACGCCTTGGCGCTACGAAGAAACCACTGGTTGCTTCGAGTCGATAGCAAAAACCCTGGTCGAAAGACCGGGGTTTTTTGTGTCTGAAATTTGGCTTTTACTGTCTTTTTCTCCTGGCTGCTGATCTTTCTGCGCACTTGCTGCATAAAGCACTTGGTTCGTCGCTGCAACATTAATTAGAATCACTCTCATTTACGACTCCTGGCACAGGGCTTCTTGAGATGAGTGATGCAGCGATGCCGAAGGAGCAAACCCTTCACGACCTGTACCGCGATCACCGTGGCTGGCTTGAAGGCTGGTTGAGGCGGCGCATGGGCAATGCCTGCGATGCGGCGGATCTCAGCCAGGATACGTTTTTGCGTTTGCTCGCCAGTTCTCAGCGGATTGCCGATCTACACGAACCCCGTGCCTATTTGCTGACGGTGGGCAAGCGCCTGCTGAGCAACTTCTACAAGCGACGTAGCCTGGAGCAGGCGTACCTGAACGCGCTGGCATTGCTGCCTGAAGACTGCGTGCCGTCCCCTGAGCAGCGCTGGCTGTTGCTGGAAACCCTGCAAGCGCTGGACGAGTTGCTCGACGGATTGCCGCGCCCAGTACGCAGGGCGTTCCTCTGGAGTCAACTTGAAGGTTTGAGCTATCAGCACATTGCCGAGCGCCTGAAAGTGTCGCAGCGCACGATCAAGCGCTACATGGCACAGGCCTACGAGCACTGCCTGTTGGTGGAACTGTGAACAGTGCCGCGCCCGACGCCCGCCAAGTGGTCCGTGCCGCTGCGCAATGGCTGGCGTTGCTGGAGTCCGGCGCAGCCACCGAGCAGGATCGCGCGAATCTGCAGCGGTGGCGCGAAACCTCGGCCAGTCACGAGCACGCGTGGCAGAAGGCACAGGCCTTGCGTCAACGCTTTACCGACCTGCCCTCGGCATTGGCCCTGAGCACGCTCGACCGCCCTGATCCCGGACGGCGCGTGGTGCTCAAGCGTGCCTTGGGCGCGGTGGCTTTGGTGCCAGCGGCCTGGCTGATCAGTCGACAGTTGCCGCTGGAAGTCTGGCGTGCCGATTTGCACACCGCCACCGGCGAGCGCAAACAGGTGCAATTGGCCGATGGCAGCAAATTGCAACTCAATACCGCCAGCGCCGTCGATGTGGACATGCCGAATCGCCATGTGAAATTGGTGGAGGGCGAAATGTCGTTGAAGGTGTCGGGTGTCTCACCGCTGACGATCCAGACCCGGTTCGGTCAGGTGCTCGTTGATCAAAGCGAAGTCTGTGTTCGTCAGGATGCCCTGGGCTGCCGGGTGTCGGTGTTTAGCGGTGCAGTGCAGTTGCGACCTTTGCAGGGCGCCTTGCTCACGCTTGGGGCCGGTCAGCAAACCAATTTGCGAGCGTCAGGTGCCGGAGCGGTGCAAGCCTTTGACGTGCTCCAACCCGGTTGGCGTGAAGGCGTACTGATGGCCAACAATCAGCCGTTGGGGGATTTCCTGCGTGAACTCGACACCTATCGGCCAGGTGTCTTGCGCTGGGAGCCGGAACTCGAAACGCTGCGTGTGACCGGCAGTTTTCGGCTGGACGATACCGATCGCATTCTCGCGCTGCTCTCTGCGAGTCTGCCGCTGGAAGTGCAAATGCGGACCCGCTATTGGGTGACGTTGCTGCCACGCAAAAAAGTTGTGTGAGGTCTGTCCCCTTTTCTCGACTCGCTTGTCATTCAAGGCAACTGAACGAACAAGAGAGCTTCTTCAAATGCCCGCAGTAAAGTCCTGCTGTCCGCGCCCGGTGTCGTCCGGTCTGCGTCCGTTGTTGCGCCTGAGCCTGATGTTGAGCCTCAGTGCCAGCCCGCTTTTGATGAACAGCAGTTGGGCCGATGACGCCGCCCGTCGCAGTTACCAGGTGCCCGCCGGTGGCCTTGGCGATGCGTTGACACGGTTCGCCGGTTTGGCGGGGGTCAATCTGTCGGTCGATCCGGCGCTGGTCAGCGGTCGCAGCAGCGCCGGCTTGTCCGGTGAGTTCGGAGTGGAAGAGGGCTTTGCCCGCTTGTTGCAGAACTCGGGCTTGCAACTGCAGCCAGTGGGCGAACGGGCCTACATTCTGATTCCGGCACCATCAGGTAGCAGCCTGCAATTGGGCGCGACTTCCATCCTCGGTGCCGTTGATTCCGAACATGGCGACCCCTATGTCGGCGGCCAGGTCGCGCGCCGAGGGTCGCAAGGGTTGCTGGGCTCGCAGGATTTCATGGAAACACCGTTCAGCATGACCACCTACACCAGTGAAACGGTGAAAAACCAACAGGCACGGACCTTGGGCGACCTGGTCGCCAGCGATCCATCAGTGCGCACCACCAACCCGGCTGGCGGGCGTTACGAGCAATTCACCATTCGCGGGCTCAGCCTGTTCAACAGCGACGTTTCCTATAACGGTCTCTACGGCGTCTTGCCAACCTATACGATCGATATGGAAATGGCCGACCGCGTCGACATTCTCAAAGGCCCGAGCCAACTGATCAATGGCATCTCGCCGCGAGGCAGCGTGGGCGGCGGGATCAACGTGGTGCCCAAGCGCGCCACTGACCAGCCGATCACATCGTTTACCGGCAGCTATGCATCCGATAACCAACTCGGCGGTGCCGTGGATGTCGGGCGGCGCTTTGGCGAAGGTGACATGTTCGGCATTCGCTTCAACGGCGTGAAACAGTCCGGCGACACCGACTGGGATCACCAGAGTGTTGACCGCGAGATGGCCGTGCTGGGTCTGGATTTTCGCGGTGAGCGCCTGCGGCTTTCGACTGACATCGGCCACACCGAACGCGATACCGATGCCCCGCAAGAGCGGGTGCAGATCGGCCCCAATGCGAAGGTGCCAAATGCCAACGATGTTCGCGACAACTATGCGCAGCCCTGGAGTCAGGCGCGAACCACGGACACCTTCGGCACGCTGAACGGCGAGTTCGATGTCAGCGATTCAGTCATGCTGTACGGCGGCGTGGGCGCGCGCAAAAGCAACCATGACTTCCTCCGGCATGCCGTTGCGGTCACCAATGACGCTGGCGATTTCAGCGTGCAGCCGCGCGACTTTACCCGCGACGAAAATGTCCGCACGGCCACGGCGGGCGTGCGCAACTGGTTCCATACCGGGCCGGTGAGCCATCAGGTCAACCTGGCGGCCAGCTATTTCTACATGGACTTCGAAAATGGCGGCGCGCGTTATGCGGCAGCCCCGAGCAACCTCTACAATCCTCGGGAAACACCTACACCTGTGCGGCCGACGCGTTTCGATCCAGAGGTCTATACCGAGAACCGCTTCAGCAGCATTGCGTTGTCCGACACCCTGGGCTTTTTTGATGATCGAGTGTTGCTGACACTCGGTGGCCGTTGGCAGCGGGTCAAGGTTGATGACTGGTCGGATGACGTCAAAGGCGATACCGCCTACGACGAAGAAAAGTTCTCGCCATCGGGCGGCGTTCTGTTCAAGGCGACCGACAAGCTGTCGCTGTACGCCAACTACATGGAAGGCTTGAGCCAGGGCAAGATCGCGCCGTCGACCTCGGTGAACGAGGACGAGATTTTCCCGCCGTTCATCAGTCGCCAGATCGAAGTCGGTGCCAAGTACGACGCCGGAGCATTCGCCGTCACCGCTGCGGTGTTTCGCATCAAGCAGCCGGCCTACGAAACCAACGCCACGACGCGAGTCTTTGGCCCCAATGGCAAACGCAATAACGAGGGTGTCGAGTTGAGCGTCTTTGGCGAACCGCTCAAAGGGTTTCGGTTGCTCGGCGGTGTGATGTACATTGACAGCAAGTTGACCGATACCACCAATGGCACATTTGACGGCAATCGGGCGCCCGCGACGCCGAAATACAACGTCAACCTCGGTGCCGAGTGGGACGTGCCGAACGTGCAGGGCCTGACTTTGACCAGTCGCGGGATCTATTCCAGTTCGCAGTATCTGGATCAGTCCAACAACAAAGAAATCGACTCTTGGGAGCGATTCGACGTCGGCGCACGCTATGCGTTCAGGGTCGACGAAAAGACCATCACCGTGCGGGCCAATGTCGAGAACGTGGCCGACAAGCGCTACTGGAGTTCGGCCGGGGCTTCGGACGACAGCGAGCCTGGGTTGACGCTGTCGACGCCGCGCACTTATTTGCTGTCGGCGACTGTGGATTTTTGAGCACTGAGCAAATGTGGCGAGGGAGCTTGCTCGCGCTGGACTGCGCAGCAGTCCCCGCATGGGGCGTTTCGCACCCCGACGGGAGCAAGCTCCCTCGCCACAGGTTCAAAGCAACGTTCAGCCCTGCAAATAAACCGCATGGGTATGGGTGTACTCATACAGCCCATGCTTGCCATCCGCTCCGCCAATCCCGGATTTACGCACACCGGCATGGAAGCCTTGCATCGCTTCGAAGTTCTCGCGGTTGACGTAAGTTTCGCCAAAATCCAGCTCGCGCATGGCATGCAGGGTTTTGCCAAGGTCACGGGTGTAGATCGACGAGGTCAGGCCATAGTCGCAGTCGTTGGCCAAGGCGATGGCTTCGTCCAGGTCATCGATGATCTGGATCGGCAGCACCGGACCGAAAATCTCTTCGCGCATGATTTCCATGTTGGCGCGGCAACCGGCTAAAACAGTGGGCTGGAAGTGGAAACCATTGGGCAGATCGGCCATCTGTCCGCCACTGATCAAGTTTGCACCCTGGCTCAACGCAGTACGGACTTTGCGGTTGACGCTATCCAGTCCTTGGCGATTGATCAGCGGTCCCATCTCGACGTCGGGCTGTGCGATCGGGTCGCCATAGCGAGTCGCGCTCATCGCCGCAGCGATGCGTTCGATGAATTGATCCGCAACCTTGCGCTCTACATACACCCGCTCGGCGCAGTTGCACACCTGGCCGCTGTTGATGATGCGTGAGTCGCGGATGGCTTTGACCGCCAGATCGAGGTCAGCGTCAGCCAGTACAATCGCCGGGGCTTTGCCGCCCAGTTCCAGGTTGAGCTTGGTGATGTTCGGCGCGGCGGCGGCCATGATGCGCGATCCGGTGGCGACGCTGCCGGTGAAGCTGATCATGTCCACGCCTTTGTGCGCGCTCAATGCCGCGCCAACCTGGCCGTCACCGCATACCACGTTGAACACGCCGGGCGGCAGGTCGGTTTCGGCCACGAGGCGGGCGAATTCGAAGCAATTGTTCGGGGTTTCTTCGCTGGGTTTGATGACGATGGTGTTGCCGGTCAACAGGGCCGGGGCCATTTTGCGGGCGATCAGAAAGAACGGGAAATTCCACGGCAGAATCCCGGCCACCACGCCCAGCGGTTTGCGGAACAGGAAGATGTTTTCATTCTGGCGGTCGCTGGTGATGATTTCACCTTCGATGCGCCGCGCCCATTCAGCCATGTAGTCGAGGTAGTCAGCGGTGAAGTTGACTTCGACCTCGGCCAGGCTGCTGATCTTGCCTTGTTCCAAGGTGATCGTGCGCGCCAGGTGCGGCACGTTTTCCCTTAGTTTGGCAGCTATGCGGCGCAGGTAGCCGGCGCGATCATTGGCCGGTTTGCGCGCCCAGTCCTTTTGCGCCGCACGGGCAGCGGCGAGGGCGCGTTCGACGTCTTCGGCGGTTGAGGTGGGGACTTTCGACAACACGGCGCCGGTAGCCGGGTTGATCACATCGATGTGGGCAGCGCTGGCCACGAACTGGCCGTTGATGAAGTTTTCGTAAACAGGCACGGACGACATGGGGACGACTCCTTGGCAGTTCAGTAAGTGCGTGAAGGCGCTTGAGTGCTGGCGGGTTCGCGGTAACGGGCGAGGGTGGCCATGGCGCTCTGACGCAGCAAGCTGATGTCGATGGCTACCGCGATGAACTGGCAGCCCCAGCTTTGGTAGCGACGGGCGTCTTCTTCGTTGGGGGCGAGGATGCCGCAGGCCTTGCCCGCCGCGAGCGTGGCGTCCACCGCGTGGCGGATACGTTGCTGAACGTCCGGATGGCCAGGATTGCCGGCGTGGCCCAGGCCAATCGACAGATCCGCCGGGCCGATAAACACCGCATCCACGCCTTCGACGGCAGCAATCGCTTCGACGTTTTCCACGCCGATCCGCGATTCCACCTGCACGATCAGGCACAGCTGTTCGTGGGCGGTATTGAGATAGTCGGGTACGCCATCCCAGCGTGTGGCGCGGGTCAGGCCGCCGCCGACACCGCGAATGCCGTGGGGCGGGTAACGCATGGCGCGCACCAGTGCCTGGGCTTGTTCGGCGGTTTCAACCATCGGGATCATCAGTGTCTGCGCGCCGATATCCAGCAGTTGCTTGATCAGGTTGGCATCGCCATTCACCGCGCGCACGACTGGCGCGGTGGAGTAGGGGGCGACTGCCTGCAATTGCGTCAGTACGCCGGGCACGGTGTTCGGCGCGTGCTCGCCGTCGATCAGCATCCAGTCGTAACCGGTGGTGGCGACGATCTCGGCGGCGTAGCCGGTGGCGAACCCGGCCCAAATGCCGTATTGGGTCGCGGGTTTGTTCAGCGCAGCCTTGAAAGCGTTGTGCGGCATGTTCATGTCGAGCTCCTTTCTCAGCGGCTGTAGGGCCGATGCAGTTGGCATTCGGGGTTGAGTGTCACGCCGAAACCGGGCTGATCAAGTTCCGACAGACGCATGCGGCCATTGACCGGCACCGGTTCGCCGAGCAATTGCGGATGGAACATCGGCACCACTTCGTCTGCCTTGGGCGCCATCATCAGGAATTCGGCGAACGGGCTGTTATGGCGAGTGGCGACGAAGTGATAGCTGTACACCGAGGAACCGTGCGGAATGACCAACGCATTGTGCGCGTCGGCGAGGGCCGAGATTTTCACCAGTTCAGTGAGGCCTCCGCACCAGCCGACATCCGGCTGAATGATGTCGCAGCAGCCCATTTCCAGCAGCATGCGGAAGCCCCAGCGCGTGGCTTCGTGTTCGCCGGTGGTCACCAGCATGCCTTTGGGCACGTTGTTGCGCAGCGCCGCGTAGCCCCAGTAATCGTCCGGTGGCAAGGCTTCCTCAATCCACTTCAAACCATGCTCGTGAGCGCCGACCGCCAGTTTGGTGGCGTAGTTGAGGTCCAGGCTCATCCAGCAATCGAGCATCAGCCAGAAGTCCGGGCCAACGCGTTCACGCATGGTCGCCAGTTCTTCGAGGTTCTTGCGCAAGCCTTCCTCGCCTTCGGCGGGGCCGTGGTGCAGCGGCATCTTGCCGCCGATGAAGCCCATTTTCTGCGCCAGGTCCGGGCGGGCGCCGGTGGCATAGAACTGCAATTCGTCGCGCACCGCGCCACCGAGCAACTGATGCACCGGCTCCTGGCGGATCTTGCCGAGCAAATCCCACAGCGCCAGGTCGACGCCGGAAATGGTATTGATCACGATGCCCTTGCGCCCGTAATACAGGGTCGACTGGTACATCTGGTCCCAGATTTTTTCGATGTCGGTGACGCGAGCCCCTTCGAGGAAGCGCGCCAGGTGTTTCTCGACGATGTAAGCGGCAGGCTCACCACCCGTGGTCACGGCGAAACCGACAGTGCCGTCGCTGGCTTCAATCTCGACCACCAAGGTGCCGAGCACGTTGATGCCGAAGGTGCGGCGGCTCTGGCGGTACTCGGGGTATTTGCTCATTGGCGTGGCAATGTGATCGTCGATCCAGTGGCCGTCCGCTTGATCGTGATAATCCGCGCCACCGCCGCGCAGGGTGAAAGCGCGGACGTGTTTGATGGTTGGAATGCCCATGGTGTGATTCCTTTTTTTAAACGGCGGTCAGGTTAGATGGTGGCCGGTTTGTTCGAGGCTTTATGCCCGGGCGCACGTACGCCCAGCACCAGCAACGCGGCGATGACAGTGGTAGCGGACAGCACATACAAGCCGGCTGCCGGTGAATGGAAAGCGCCTTCGGCCCAGTTCTTCAGCACCGGGGCGATGAAGCCGCCGAGGGCGCCGAACGAGTTGATCAGGGCGATCCCGGCTGCGGCGGCGCTGCCGGCGAGGTAGCTGGAAGGGAAGGTCCAGAACACCGGTTGCACGGCGATGAAACCGGAAGCGGCGAAGCACAGGGCGATGATCCCGAGCAGCGGGTTGCTGAAGGTTACCGAGCAGGCGATCCCGGCGGCGGCCATGAGCAAAGTCAGGCATGCGGTGCGGCGACGTTCGCCGGTACGGTCGCTGTAGCCGGGAATCAGATAAGCGGCGATCAGAGCGCAGATCCATGGGATCGCGGTGACCAGTCCAACCATCAGCCCGACCTTGGTGCCGAGCAGTCCACCGACCTGGGTTGGCAGGTAAAACACCACGCCGTAGACGCTGGCCTGGATCAGCAGGTAGATCAGGCACAGGTAAAGTATCGACGGCTGGCAAATCACGTTGAGCAGGCTGCGGCCGTGGTTCTGTTTATGGCTGTCTTCCTGATCGAGCAGGCTCTGCACTTGTTGGCGCTCTTCGACGGTCAGCCACTTGGCATCGGCCGGGCGATTGTCCAGATACCAGTAGGCCCAGACGCCCACTGCCGAGGCCATCAAGCCTTCAACGGCGAACAGCCATTGCCAGCCGTGGAACCCGGCAAAGCCGTCCAGTTCCAGCAGCAGACCGGACAACGGGCTACCGAAGATGAACGCCAGCGGCGCACCGAAGTAAAAGAAACCCATGGCCTTGCCGCGCACAGCGCTGGGGAACCAGTAGGTGAGGTAAAGGATCACCCCGGGGAAGAACCCGGCTTCGGCCACGCCCAGCAAAAAGCGCAGGACGTAGAAGGTGGTTTCGTTGTGGGCAAAGACCATGGCTGCAGAAACCAGGCCCCAGGTGACCATGATCCGGCACATCCACAAACGGGCGCCGACGCGGTGCAGGATCAGGTTGCTCGGTACTTCGAGCAGCGCATAACCGACAAAGAACACCCCGGCGCCAAAGGCGAACGCGGCATCACTGATGTTGGTATCGGCTTGGAAGGCTTGCTTGGCGAACCCGACGTTGGCGCGGTCGAGGAAGGCCATGATGTACATCAACAAGAGAAACGGCAGCAGCCGCCAGGAAATTTTGGCGAGCAGAGGCGCAGGTAGAGTCTTCATCGCAGTTTTCCTTTGGTAGGGCATTTGTTCTTATGGGGAAGACTGTACGGCCGCTGATCGATGCGTTACAAATCGAATCTAGCTCACAACTGATACCTTGAGGGTATCGATAAAAAGGTTTGCCATGACCACGCCGATCATCTCCCGCAGCCTGCTCAATCGCCTGCGCTACAAGCATTTGCACATGCTGGTGACGCTCAGCACCAGCCAGAACCTGCACCGCGCTTCGCAAAGCCTGAACATGTCGCAACCGGCGGCCACGCGCATGCTCCATGAAATTGAAGACATGTTCGGTTGCGACCTGTTCGAACGCTTGCCCCGGGGCATGCGACCGACGGCGTTGGGCCAGGAACTGGTGCGTTTTGCCGAATCGGCCCTCAGCGGTCTCGACCGTTGCGCCGAGGACCTGATGGCGCGGCAGCAGGGCGGTTACGGCTACTTGTCGATCGGCACCATCATGGGCGCAGCGCCGGATCTGGTCATGGATTCGATTGCCGAGATCAAGTCGCTCAATCCGCAATTGCGGATTCGCATCATGGGAGATACCAGTGACCAGGTGATCCAGTTGCTGGAACAGGGCCGTATCGACCTCGCCATCGCCCGGCGCAACGCCGCCACCGACAGTGAGCACTACGTCTTCGAACAACTGGGCAATGAACGTTTGCTGGTGGTGGTGCACGCCGGCCATCCGCTGGCCCGACGCAAGAAGCTGGAAATGGCGGAACTGGTCAACGGCTGGCCCTGGATTCTGCAACCTGAAACCAGTCCGGCGCGCATCGGCCTGGATCAAGCCTTGCAGCGCCTGGCGCTGCCGCTGCCGGCAGACATTATTGAATGCAGCTCGGTGTACTCGATGCAGCAACTGATTCAACTGACCGACGCGATCATGGTGCTGTCGGAAACCGCACTGCGCGACTACCTGAAAATGGGCCTGGTGGTGGCGCTGCCGGTGGAGCTGGATGTGCAATTGGCGCCATTCGGACTGTTGTTGCGCAAGGGGGAGCACATCAGTCGGGAGTTGGGTTTGTTCATTGACCTGCTGCGGCGAAAAGCCGCGGTTTTTTGATCTCATGGTCAGTTTTTTGTTTTCCGCGCGCGCATAAACCTTTAAAGTTAACCTTTCGGTCAGCTTTGCACTGTCGACACAGCCCTTTGCATCGTCAAGAAGGGCTTCTGCAAGACTCGAGATTCTCAGTACATAACCAGAAGGGCGGACCCCATAACCGCCCAGAGGATGATCCATGTCCAACCGTGATATATCCCGGCGCTCGTTCCTTCAGGGCGGGCTGGTAGCGGGTGTGAGCGTGACGCTCACGCCATTGAGCAGCCAGGCGCTGGCCGCCTTGATGGAAAACAGCGTGACCGTGCCGTCCGAGCAGTGGCTCGGCAACAATGGCCAGGCGCGCGCCCGTAACGATGCCTTGTCCAAGGTTTGCGGCAGCAAGGTTTTTGCCCGCGACATCCGCGCCAAGGACATGCCGGGCTGGCCGCAGCAGCAAGGCCACGCCATGCTGCTGAAAACCATCAAGGCCGACCACATCTTTGCCGGCATCGACCTGGCGTGGCTTGGCGCCGATCTGCAACCGGATCGCATCGTCACCGCCGATGACCTGGTCAAGGACGGCATCGTGTTCCCTGAAGAACACGCGCCGGATCCGCTGCTGCCGGCAGGCAAGGTGCCGATGTTCATCGGTCACCCGGTGGCGATCCTGATCTGGAACGATTTCGAGCG
>NZ_RCNW01000268.1:0-10901 GCF_004307605.1 Pseudomonas sp. Sample_24 | reverse complement strand
CCAGAATCGGGCCTTGAAGATGGACCAGGCCATGCAGGCTGAATTCTTCTTCGCTATAGAACTTGCCCAGGCTGCTGGCGGCGGTGTGGTCGAGCAAGCGGGTGGTCGCCACCAGTCGCCCGGTGTTCAGGTCACGCACGCCGATATGGGCGCAGTGAACATCATAGTCATCCATGTCCAGACCCAGTTCCGCGCCTTTGAGCTTGGCGTTGAACTCGCCGCTGAACACGTTGAAACGCAAGGCCTGAGCTTCCTGCAAAGCCTCGGCGCCTATCAGACGTTCGGCTTGCAGGCGGCGTTCGTTGCCGGTATCGCTGATGCGGGCGATCTGAGTCATGGCGAATCTCCGTGCGGGCTGCTCACCCGTCTTTGGGTTACAGCGGATCGACTTTCTTTATCCAGCCTTGTTGTGCAAAGTCAGGCTATGTAGCCCCGGTGTCATCGCCATGAAGCTTTGGTGATGCTTATATGACAGCCCACAAGGAGCCTCTTATGCCCTGGCAAACCCTGTTGAAACGCCGCGATCGCATGCCCGCCAACCCCGACCTGGGAGAAGGGTTCACGACCTTGTTAGATCACCTGGGCGCCGTTTCCCCATTCGAGTTGGCGGTAGCGGGCGGACGTTTGATGGCAACACCGGGACTGGCATTTCTGGTGGGCTATCAAGCGGCACTGCGCATGCTTTGGCCGAGCGCGCCGTTGAGCCTCGGAGCCTTGTGCGCCACCGAACAGCGCAGCCTGCGCCCGGCGGACATGCAAACCCGCCTGAGCGGTTTGCGCCTGAGCGGGCGCAAGGATTTCGTCACCGCCGGCGATGCCGCCGACTGGCTGCTGATCGCCGCCCGCAGCGAGCCACCTGGCGACGAGCCGCGTCTGAGTCTGGCGGTGGTTTATCCGGATGAGCCGGGCGTGCGTGTGGAAAAGCTGCCGCCGCTCCCGTTGATGCCGGAGATCAGCCACGGCCGTTTATTCTTGGAAAACGCGCTGTGCGAATTGCTCGCCGGTGATGGCTGGGACGCTTACGTCAAACCGTTCCGCACCCTGGAAGATGTCTATGTGTTGAGCGCCATGACGGCGTGGCTGTATGGCGTCGGGCAGGACTGTGACTGGCCGCAGAGCTTGCAATTACGATTGTTGGCGTTGCTGGCCGGGTGTGCGGAAACCAGCCGTCAGGCGCCGAGTCATGCGGCCGGGCACGTGTTGCTCGGCGGGTTGTTTGCGCAGTTCGAGGCGCTCAAGGTTGAGGTAAATGAAGCGCTGGCCGATGGGCCAGCGGAATGGGCGGCGATGTGGCAGAGGGATCAAGCGGTGATGGATCTGGCAGCCGGGGCGCGAGTAAAGCGTTTGTCCAAGGCTTTGGCGGCGATTTGAAGGGCCCCATCGCGGGCAAGCCTTGCTCCTACGGGATGGATGCGTTTTCGAAGTTCACACATGACATGTAGGAGCAAGGCTTGCCCGCGATGGCGGTCTAATCGGCAACACAAATCCCGGGACTGTCATCATCCTCGACTAGGCTCAGCGGGTTACCCCCCAAGAGCCCCTGTCATGTTCAAAGGCTGGTCCCTGATTTTCATTCTGCTGCTGAGCCCCGCAGCCCACGCCGAAAACTGGCCCGCCGAGCAATGGTCCAGCGGTCCGGCGATGACTGGCCCAGCACTTGAGGCGCTGGAAAACTATGCCTTCCCACTGCGCGATGACAGCACCCGAAAAGGCCTGCGCACCGATGCCTTGCTGGTGATCCGCGATGGCCAGTTGATCTACGAACGCTACGCCGGGCCGACCACCGCCGAGACGCCGCACCTGACCTGGTCCATCAGCAAAAGCCTGATGGCCACGGTACTGGGCGTGGCGTACGGCGAAGGCCTGTTCAAGCTCCAGGACCCGGTGCAGAGGTTTTATCCGCCCCTGAAAAAACACCCGGACACGAGCATGGCCGACCTGTTGCACTGGGCCTCAGGCATTGATTGGCAGGAAGACTACGAATACGCACCGTTGAAATCTTCGGTGGTGGCGATGCTCTACACCCGAGGTCACGCGGACATGGCCGCGTTCACTGCCGATCATGGCCGGTACGCGGCGCCAGGCCAGACGTTTCGCTATTCCAGCGGCGACAGCAATCTGTTGTCCACCGCGCTGAAAAGCATCGTCGGTGCTAATCGCTATGCGGACTTTCCATGGACAGCCTTGTTCGAGCCACTGGGTATTCGCCACGCCATTTGGGAAACCGACGCCAGCGGCACGTTCGTCGCGTCTTCTTACGCCTACCTGACCGCGCGGGATCTGGCGCGAGTCGGCTTGCTGATGGCCCGCGACGGTCGTTGGGGCGACAGACAATTGTTGCCCAGGGATTGGGTCGCCTTCAACCGCGAGCCGTTCGCCAATTATCACGCGCATCAGGACGAAACCGTTCCCGGTGGCCATTGGTGGCTCAATCGTGCAGCAGACGGAGCGGCACAACCCTGGCCCGATGCGCCCGTCGATACGTTCGCGGCGCTGGGCCATTGGGGCCAGGCGATGTACGTGATTCCGAGCGAAAAACTGGTGATCGTGCGTTACGGCGATGACCGCGACGGCAGCTATCGTCACAACGAATTGCTCAAGCTCGCACTGAAGGCCGTTGCCGGGAAGGTGCAACCATGAGCGGTTTCATCCGGCGCCGGCCGATCAGTTCATTGCTATTGGTCCTGCTGCTCGCCTTGCTGGGCTGGATCTGGCACGAGCGTGTGGCTCTGTGGGCATTCCCCGACATCATCAGCGCCTACACCGCGAAGGAATATTGCTCGTGCCGGTACGTGATGAACAACGACGCCGGTTATTGCCGTGGTTATGTGAAGCAGTGGCTGCCCACCAGCGGGTTTACCGATGACACCCTCGACAAGCGCGTCACCGTCAGCGGCATGGGCCGCAGCAACAGCGCCGCGTGGATCGGCGAGCGCCAGGGTTGCCGCTTATCACCCTGAGTGCGGCGATGCTTTTTGTGGCGAGGGAGCTTGCTCCCGCTCGGCTGCGCAGCAGTCGTAAAGTCAGCAACCTCGGTATGTCAGATACAACATGGTTGAGGTGCTAGCGCCGCTCTTCGCAGCGCAGCGGGAGCAAGCTCCCTCGCCACAAGGTTTTGCATTGGCCATCAAAGCTTTTTCCCCTCAGGTTCCACTCTGTGGAACCACATTCGATTGTCCTCGTGCGCGACTCGCGGTTATCTGGCGGTGAGCCCCTGCCTTTGATGCGTCTCGCGCTCCACAAAAGAACAGCGAACAACAAGAACGGGAATTCACTCGGCCTGAGGAAATCGTCATGACTCGACATCAGCACATCCTTGCCTGGCTCAGCGACGTGGCCAGCGACCTGCACGCCACCCGCCAGGACATCCATGCCCACCCCGAACTCGGTTTCGAGGAAAACCGCACCTCGGCGCTGGTGGCCAAATCCTTGGTTGACTGGGGCTACGAGGTTCACACCGGGATCGGCAAGACCGGCGTGGTCGGTGTCCTGCGCAACGGCAACAGCCCGCGCAAACTCGGATTGCGCGCCGACATGGATGCGCTGCCGATCATCGAGAACACCGGCGCCACCTACAGCAGTCAGCATCAGGGCTGCATGCACGCTTGCGGGCATGACGGCCACACCACCATGTTGTTGGGCGCCGCACGTTATCTAGCTGCGACCCGGCAGTTCGACGGCACCCTGACCCTGATTTTCCAACCGGCCGAAGAAGGCCAGGGTGGTGCCGAGGCCATGCTCGCCGATGGCCTGCTCGAACGTTTCCCCTGCGATGCGCTGTTCGGCATGCACAACATGCCGGGTCTGCCTGCCGGACATTTGGGCTTTCGTGAAGGGCCGATGATGGCGTCGCAGGACTTGCTCACCGTAACCATCGAAGGCGTCGGCGGACATGGTTCGATGCCGCATCTGGCGGTCGACCCATTGGTGGCGGCAGCCAGCGTGGTCATGGCTTTGCAGACGGTGGTGGCGCGCAACATCGATGCGCAGCAAGCGGCAGTGGTCACGGTCGGTGCGTTGCAGGCCGGGGAGGCCGCCAACGTGATACCGCAGCAGGCGATCCTGCGCCTGAGCCTGCGCGCACTCAATGCACAAGTGCGTGAACAGACCCTCGAACGGGTGCGCGCGATCATCGAATCCCAGGCCAGGAGTTTTGGTTGCAGTTCACGCATCGAGCATCGTCCGGCCTATCCGGTGCTGGTCAACCACGCCAACGAAACCGAATTCGCCCGTCAGGTCGCTGTCGAGTTGCTCGGCGCCGATGCGGTGGACGGCAACACGCCAAAACTCATGGGCAGCGAAGACTTCGCCTGGATGCTCCAGCGTTGCCCGGGCGCCTACCTGTTTATCGGCAATGGCGTATCGCGGCCGATGGTGCACAACCCCGCGTATGATTTTAACGACGACATCCTGCTGACCGGCGCGGCGTATTGGGGCGCGCTGACCGAGAGCTGGCTCAAGCCGGCCTGATTTCCTCACTTTCTACTGCCGCTGGACCGGGCGCGCGCCGTCGTGCCCGCCGTTACCCATCAGGTTTTTGGAGAGTTGCCCATGCACACTTCGAGCACAGGCGTTTCGCGCACCCGGCAGGTGGTCGCCGCCGTTATCGGCAACGCACTGGAATGGTATGACTTCATCGTTTACGGCTTTCTGGCGAGCATCATCGCCCGGCAATTTTTCCCGTCCGAGGATGAGTACGCCTCGCTGCTGATGGCGCTGGCGACCTTCGGCGTCGGCTTTTTCATGCGCCCGGTGGGTGGCATTCTGCTGGGCATGTATTCGGATCGCAAAGGACGCAAGGCGGCGATGCAGATGATCATCCGCCTGATGACCGTGTCCATCGCGCTGATCGCCTTTGCACCCAACTACGCCGCCATCGGCATGGGGGCGCCGCTGTTGATCGTGGTCGCGCGGATGCTGCAAGGCTTCGCCACGGGTGGCGAGTACGCCAGTGCCACGGCGTTCCTGGTGGAGAGCGCACCGGCGCACCGCAAGGGTTTGTATGGCTCGTGGCAATTGGTCGGGCAATGCCTGGCGGTGTTTTCCGGGGCCGGCATGGTGGCGTTGTTCACCCATTTGCTGACCCCCGAGGCATTGGACCTTTGGGGCTGGCGCATTCCGTTCATCATCGGCTTGCTGATCGGCCCGGTCGGGCTGTGGATTCGCAAGCACATGGAAGAACCGGAGGAGTTTCTTGAGGCGCGCAAACAGGCCAAGGGCGCCAGTCCAAGCTTGCTGCAAGTGATCCGCGAACACCGCCGCGCCATTCTTGTATCGATGGGCCTGGCGTGCGGTGCGACTGTGTCGTTCTACGTGGTCCTGGTGAACATGCCGACCTTCGCTCACAAGAATCTCGGCTTGCCGCTGGACCAGGTGCTGCTGGTGCAGATGCTGGCCGTGGCGTTGATGACCGTGGTCATTCCATTGTCCGGCGCATTGTCGGATCGCCTCGGCCGACGCCCGGTTTTGATGGCCTTCACCCTGGCGTTTTTCCTGATGGTCTATCCGTTGTACGTGTGGGTGGCGGCAGCCCCCTCCATCGAGCGCTTGCTGGTGATGCAACTGTTGCTGTGCAGTTCGATCGGCGGCTTTTTCGGCCCGGCGCCGACCGCACTGGCCGAGCAGTTTCCGATTGAAGTGCGCTCTACCGGGGTATCGGTGGCCTACAACGTTGCGGTCATGGTCTTCGGCGGTTTCGCGCCGCTGATCGTCACCTGGCTGAGCAAAGTCCTGGCGACGCCGGTGGCGCCATCGTTCTATGTGTTGTTCGCTTGCCTGCTGACGCTATTGGGCACTTACTGCATGCAGGAAGCACCACGGGCAAAGCGATCTGTCGAACTCAACCTTGAGGTGAAGCCTTGAGCATCAATCCGATTGTAGAAATGGACGCCGCTACGCTGTCCCGGGCCATCCACGGGCGGCTGGTGTCTTGCCGTGAAGTGATGCAAGCGTATCTGGCGCAGATCGAGCGCTTCAATCCGCAGGTCAATGCGCTGGTGTCGCTGCGAGCGGACGATGAACTGCTGAGCGAAGCCGACGCCTGCGACCGGCAGCTGGATCAAGGCCAGTCCCGTGGCTGGATGCACGGCATGCCGCAAGCGGTCAAAGACCTGGCCGCCACCGCCGGGTTGCGCACCACCATGGGCTCGCCACTGTTCGCCGAACAGGTCCCGCAACACGATGCCATCAGTGTTGCGCGGGTACGCGACAGTGGCGCAATCATCATCGGCAAGAGCAACGTTCCGGAGTTCGGCCTCGGCTCGCAAACCTACAACAGCGTATTCGGCACCACCACCAACGCCTACGACCCGACACGGGTCGCCGGTGGCAGCAGCGGCGGGGCGGCGGTGGCGCTGGCGTTGCGCATGCTGCCGGTGGCCGATGGCAGCGACATGATGGGCTCGCTGCGCAATCCGGCGGCGTTCAACAACGTCTTCGGTTTTCGTCCGTCCCAGGGGCGCGTGCCGTACGGTCCGGCGCCGGAGCTGTTCGTCCAGCAATTGGCCACCGAAGGGCCGATGGGCCGCACCGTTACCGATGTCGCTCGATTGCTCGGCACGCAGGCCGGCTACGACTCGCGCGCGCCATTGTCGCTGACTCAGGACCCGCAGGTTTTCCATCAGTCCCTGGCGCAGGATTTCAACGATGTTCGCGTCGGATGGCTGGGTGACTATAACGGTTACCTGCCGATGGACCCAGGCGTGATGAGCCTGTGCGAGTCGGCATTGCACGACTTTGCGGCACTGGGCTGCAAGGTTGAAGCCTGTCAGCCGGACTACGCCATGGAACGCCTGTGGCAAGCCTGGTTGACCCATCGCCATTGGCTGGTGCAAGGCAGCCTCGGTGCGTTGTACGCCGACCCACGCAAACGCGAGCAACTCAAACCCGAAGCGCAATGGGAAGTCGAAGGCGGGCTGCGTCTGACGGCAGCGGATGTCTACCAGGCCTCGGTCAGTCGCAGCGACTGGTTTCGGGCCTTGAACGAATTGTTCGAACGTTACGATTTTCTGTTGCTGCCCACTGCTCAAGTGTTTCCTTTTGATGCACAAACACCGTGGCCGCGCGTCGTCGGCGGGCAGAGCATGGACACTTACCACCGCTGGATGGAGGTGGTCATCGGGCCGACGTTGGCCGGATTGCCGAGCATGAACGTGCCGGTGGGTTTCAACCCGGCCGGACTGCCGATGGGGCTGCAAATCATTGGCCCGGCCCAGGCTGACTTGGCGGTGCTGCAACTGGCGTATGCACACGAGCAACTCACCCAATGGGTCAAGCGCCGACCGCCCGGTTGTCTGCAAAACTCTTGAGCCTGGCGGACAGGCCCGCATCTTGCTGTGCTTTGTAAAAGAGCAGCGATACGGGCTTAGGGAGTTCGAACCTATGGAGAGCAAGGCAGAAACCGGCAATGTACGTTCCGTCGAGCGCGCTCTGGCGATCGTCGAATTGCTGGGTGAGCATCAGGCGTTGGGGTTGGAGGAATTGCATTACCTGACGAGCCTGCCCAAGTCCACAGCGTCACGGATGTTGCTGACCCTGCAGGAGCAGGGCTGGATCTACCGCGGCTTGAGCGACCGGCGTTACCGCTTGTGCGCCAAGCGTCTGTATGGCGACAGCCAGCAGCGTTTCAAGCGGCGGCTGGTGGAAAACGCCGCGCCGCTGTTGCTGGAATTGAGCGAACGCACCGGGCTGGTGGCGGACTTGTCGTGTTTCGACGGCGAGCGGATCGAGGTCATGGAAAGCGCCATTCCGACGGTGCTACGCAAGCGTTATCCGAACAACTGCCAGATCGTCGGCCAGCACGCCAGCCTGTTTCATTCGGCCATGGGCCGGGCCTGCCTGGGAGAACTGGACAGCCATGAAGTAGAACGTCTGGCCGAGCGTGAGTGGTTGAATGACGAGACGCTGTTCAACGCTTCGCAAACGGCGTTGCACCAGGGGTTCGGCCAGCGCACCGAAGGTTACTGGGAATACCCGGTGCGCCTGCCGTTTCTGATTCGAGCGGTGGCTTTACCGATCCGTACCGACGGCCGGCTGGTAGGCAGCATGGCGTTGCACTGGCCGATGGATCAGGCGCCGGTGGAACGGGTGCTGAGCCTGCACCTCAACAGCCTGGCCACGACCATTGGCGATGTGCAGCAGGCGATGGCCTGATTGGAACTTGTGGCTGTTTAGAGACTCAAGGCAACACATTTCTTGCAACCTGTGTCAGGCCGGTTAAGGTTCAGCACAGGTTTACTTGCCCCCACGAGTCTCTATGTCCAAGCGGTCAGTCACCCAAACCCTCGCTTCAGTGCTGTTGGCCGGCGCTTCGCTGTCAGCCCAGGCCAACTGGTATCTGGACGGCGAGTCCTCGCGGCTGTCATTCGTCAGCACCAAAAACGCCAATGTTTCCGAAGTGCAGCGCTTTTTGGTGCTGCATGGCAAAGTCGATCCCAAAGGGCTGGCGCAGGTTGAAGTGGAACTGGATTCGATCAACAGCGGCATTCCGCTGCGTGATGAGCGCATGCGCAACAATCTGTTCGAGATCGATAAATTTCCCGAAGCATTGATCTCCACACAAATCGACCTGCGCCCGATCAACGACCTCGCCCCCGGCGCGCAACTGGAATTGCGTCTGCCGCTGACGGTCGACCTGCATGGCAAACAGCACACCTACAACGCCGAATTGCTGGCGACGCGCCTGGATGACCGGCGCTTCCAGGTGGTGACGCTGGAGCCGTTGGTGATCAACGCCGAAGACTTTGATCTGGCGCCGGGGCTGGAAGCACTGCGCAAGGTCGCCGGTTTATCGGCCATCAGTCTGTCGGTGCCGGTGGGTGCGGTGCTGATTTTCACGGCGCGCTGACATGGCCGGGGCAATTTTTCCGTGGCGTGAAGGCAACCGCTTCGAACTGCTGATCGACGGCCCGCAGTTTTTCCCGCGCATGCTGGTGGCGATAGCCCGTGCCGAGGAACAGGTCGAGTTGGAGTTGTATCTGGTGGAGGCGGGCGCCTGTGCCGAGGCCATGGTGCAAGCGTTGGTCCAGGCTGCCGAGCGCGGTGTGCGGGTGCGTTGCCTGTTCGATGATTACGGCAGCCTCGCGTTCACCCTGACCTTGCGTCAGCGCCTGACGACGGCCGGCGTGGAATTGCGCTTCTACAATCGTCTGAACTGGCGGCGTTGGGTCGGTAACTTCTACCGTGATCACCGCAAGTTGCTGCTGGTGGATCAAAGCCTGGCTGTGGTCGGCGGCACGGGTGTCACCGATGAGTTCTGGACGCCGGGCGAGGACGTCAGTGAATGGCACGAAGTGATGGTGGAAATCACCGGCCCGCTGGTGCTCGACTGGCAACTGCTGTTCGATCGCCAATGGATCGCCAACCGTCATCGCCGCGCCTGGAAACCCGCGGCGCATTTCGGCTTGCCGCGTCTGCCCCGAGTGCCCGCCACAGGGGAGGGCATGGGCCGCGTCGCCTACGCCGACGCCCGTCAGCACCGCGACATTCTGCAATCCTTGACGCGCGCACTGAACAGCGGCCAGAAGCGTATCTGGCTGGCCACTCCGTACTTTCTGCCGACCTGGAAGGTCCGCCGCTCATTGCGTCGTGCCGCCGGCCGTGGCGTCGACGTACGCCTGCTGCTGACCGGGCCACGTACCGATCACCCTTCCGTGCGCTATGCCGGGCATCGCTACTACCCGCGGTTGCTCAAGGCCGGGGTGAAGATTTTCGAGTACCAGCCGTGCTTCCTGCACCTGAAAATGGTGTTGATCGACGATTGGGTGAGCATCGGCTCGTGCAACTTCGATCACTGGAATTTGCGCTTCAACCTGGAAGCCAACCTCGAAGCGCTCGACCCTGGACTGACCCGGGACGTGGCGGCGAGTTTCGAAAAGGATTTTGCCCTGAGCCAGCAAGTCAGCCTGGAAGCCTGGCAACGCCGTCCCCTTTGGAAGCGAATCAAGCAACGGGCCTGGGGATGGGTGGATCGGTTGGTGGTGAATCTGTTGGATCGAAGGGGCTGACCCCAATCTGAAGAACATCCTCCAGATCGTTCCCACGGGGTTACAGCAACTCAAAACTCTGCTGCGTCACATCCTGGGAATCCAGGCCGATCTGCACGTTGAACTTGCCCGGTTCCGCAGCGTATTCCAGATCGTTCCCACGCTCTGCGTGGGAACGCCTCTAGGGACGCTCCGCGTCCAGTGACGCGGAGCGTCATGGGCTGCATTCCCACGCAGAGCGTGGGAACGATCAGTCCGCACAGGATTACAGCAACTCAAAACTCTGCTGCGTCAAGTCCTGGGAATCAAGGCCGATCTGCACGTTGAACTCGCCCGGTTCCGCAGCGTATTCCAGATCGTTCCCACGCTCTGCGTGGGAACCGCTCCAGGGACGCTCCGCGTCCAGTGACGTGGAGCGTCACGGGCTGCATTCCCACGCAGAGCGTGGGAACGATCAGTCCACACGGGGTTACAGCAACTCAAAACTCTGCTGCGTCACATCCTGGGAATCCAGGCCGATCTGCACGTTGAACTTGCCCGGCTCCGCAGCGTACTTGAGCTGGCTGTTGTAGAACTTCAGGTCATCCTCGGTGATGGTGAAGTGCAGGACTTTCTGTTCGCCCGCCTTGAGCAACACCTTCTGGAAGTTTTTCAGTTCCTTGATCGGGCGGATCATCGAACCGGTTTCGTCCTGGATGTACAACTGCACCACGGTTTCGCCGTCACGCTTGCCAGTGTTTTTCACCGTGACGCTGGCGTCGAGCTTGCCGGTCTTGTTCAGCGTGGTCGACGACAGGGCCATGTCGCTCAGACTGAAATCGGTGTAGCTCAAACCGTAGCCGAACGGGAACAGCGGGCCGGTTGTGTCATCGAAATACTGCGAGGTGTAGTTGCCCGGTTTGCCCGGCGTGAACGGCC
>NZ_RCNW01000081.1:0-1602 GCF_004307605.1 Pseudomonas sp. Sample_24 | reverse complement strand
CAGACTGTGTGAAAACGCACTGATGGTGGTTCCAGCAAACGCCCCGACTTGTTCGGGGCGTTTGCTTTTGTGCTCACAGCAAACGAAAAAAGGCGTTTCAGCCCATCAGCGCCATCATCTGGCGCACGCCCAACACGTTAATTGCTCTTTTCAGGTTGTAGGCGTTCACCGCCAAGGCCATTTCAGCTCTCGCGCCTTCAAGCTGTCGCAGCAAGAAGCGAGCGTTACCAAATAACCACTGTTTAAGGTTGCCGAAGGGATGTTCGACGATGGATCGTCGACTGACCATCATTTCGGGATGTGCCTGCATTCGCTGCTCCATTCGCTCGAAAGCCTGTTCGTGCAGATGGCGCGAGATGTATCGGCGTTTGGCGTCGGTGCACTTCGCTTTAATCGGGCAGCTTGCGCAGTCGCTGACCTTCGCTTGGTAGATCCGGCCTTTGTTGCTGATCTGCTTAAAGATCAGCCATTTTCCGGCAGGGCATTGATATCGATCTTGCGACGCATCGTAGGCAAATGCTGTTCGATCGAAAAATATCTGCTCCTTGCCGCAGGAGTTGAGTGATCGCGCCACAGGCACATAAGCCGTGATGTTCTCATCCTCACATGCCTGGAACTGCTTGCCATTGGAGTAGCCCGCATCCGCGGTGACCGTCAGTTCATCTTGTGAAAGTTGTTCCTTGGCGGCCTTGGCCATCGGTTCAAGTTGCTTGCGATCATCGCTGTCCTGAGTCACTTCATGATGCACGATCATGCAGTTTTCAGCGTCCACGGCTGTCTGCACGTTGTACCCGACCCGAGGCCCTTTGTGCGTTCGCAGCATTCGCGCATCGCTTTCGTGGGTATTGAATTGCTCAAGCTCCATGGATTTCATCAGCGCCTGGCACGTCAAGTTATTGGAATGCCTGACTTCAAGTTGCGCCAAAGTCGCCTTGATTGCATTGCGGTCAATCTTCTCGCCGGCTTCGGTTTTATCTGCCTCGTCCAGCTCTGCCAAATAGTGGGCGATGCGCTTCTCCAGCTTCTGCTCTTGATGTTGGAGCCGCTTCAAATTCATATGACGCCGTGAAGAGGCGACCGCCTGAAATTTGCTGCCATCAATGGCCACCAACTCGCCGGTTATCAGCCCCGCTGAGCGGCAAAACTGCACGAAGGCCCGGCACGTCGCGATGAAAGCGGCTTTGTTGTCTTTACGGAAATCGGCGATGGTCTTGAAATCAGGCTTGAGTCGATTGATCAGCCACATCACTTCGACGTTGCGCTGGCACTCGGCTTCGAGCCGTCGTGATGAGCGAATCCGCTGGAAATAGCCGTAGAGGTAGAGTTTGAGCTGATCCGCTGGATCGTAAGAGGGACGGCCGGTGCTTTTGGGAAGTGCTTTATCAAAGCCCAGTCGAGCCAGATCCAGCTTGGCGACGTAAAGATCGATAACGCGAACGAGGTGATCCTCGGGGATCAACTCTTCCAGCGAGACCGGAAACAGGCTGGTCTGGCTGCGGGACTGTCCCTGGATGTAGGCCATAACGAAAAATGCTCCGTATCTTTCGATACGGAGCATTTTCTTTGAGCGCTGCGCAGATTGCTAGGTTTTCACACAGTCTG
>NZ_RCNW01000331.1:0-10945 GCF_004307605.1 Pseudomonas sp. Sample_24 | reverse complement strand
TCGGCGGATTGACGTCGAGTTTCTTGACCACATCGCCTTCGTAATACGTCGCCGGTACCGGTTTGCCGGACGCCATCATTTCGTCGACGTAGCCCTTGAGCTCCTCAAGCGTGAAACCCGAGAACACCTGGGCGACCCATGGATAACAAACCATGTCGTCGAGTTCGCAGAGGCGGTAGTAGTAGCTGAACAGGCTTTCCTGGTGGTCGGCGGTGTCCTTGAACGGCATCAGCTTCAGGGAGGGATCGAGTTTGTCGCGGGTGATCAGGCCCTTGTTCTCCATGAACGGCAGCAACGACTCTTCGAGGTCGTAGCGGTAACTGGTGTTGTCCATGTCGAACACCGCGTAGTTACCCTTGTTGGCGTTGGCCACAATCATGGCGTCCAGTGCCTTGGCCTGATCGGCGGGCCAGTGCTTCAGATCCGTCGCAAATACCTGGCCGGCAAGACCTGCACACAGTGCGGCTGCCAGAAATTTCGATGCAAACTTCATTGGCGTCACTCCCTGAATGAAAGACATCGACGCTAACAAATAAGTGTGACGGTCCTCGTCTGCCAGCGACCGCTAGCGTACCCATCGCGTCAGCTGCATCTCCGAGAACGACACACGCTTATTCCAAAAACGACAGTTTCAAGACGTTTTTGGTATTAATTCTTTAGAATTCAAGCTGTTAGGCTTCCCGGTTCGCAGCTGCCCCGGAAGGCAGTTGGCACATGTCTAATGGGAGTTCCAATGAATCTGCCGCTGATTCTCAACCTGCTGGTGTTCCTCGCCCTGCTCTTTGGCCTGGCACAAACCCGCCACACGCCGTGGAGCCTGGCAAAAAAAGTCCTGCTCGCGCTGGTGCTGGGTGTGGTGTTCGGTGTCGCGCTGCATACCGTTTATGGCGCCGGCAACCCGGTGCTAAAAGCCTCGATCGGCTGGTTCGATCTGGTGGGTAACGGTTACGTGCAATTGCTGCAGATGATCGTGATCCCGTTGGTGTTCGCCTCGATCCTCAGCGCCGTGGCTCGTCTGCACAACGCTTCATCGCTGGGCAAGATCAGCTTCATGACCATCGGCACGCTGCTGTTCACCACCGCCGTCGCGGCACTGATCGGTATCAGCCTGACCAACCTGTTCGGTCTGACCGCCGAAGGTCTGGTGGCCGGCACCCAGGAAATGGCCCGCCTGCAAACCATTCAGTCCGACTACGCGGGCAAGGTTGCCGACCTGAATGTGCCGCAGCTGTTGCTGTCGTTCATTCCGCAAAACCCGTTCGCCGACCTGGCCCGCGCCAAGCCGACGTCGATCATCAGTGTGGTGATTTTCGCCGCGTTCCTCGGCGTCGCCGCCCTGCAACTGCTGAAGGATGATGTCGAGAAAGGTCAGAAAGTGATCAACGCCATCGACACCCTGCAAGCCTGGGTGATGCGTCTGGTGCGCCTGGTGATGAAACTGACGCCCTACGGCGTGCTGGCACTGATGACCAAAGTGGTGGCCGGTTCCAACTTGCAGGACATCATCAAGCTCGGCAGTTTTGTCGTGGTTTCCTACATTGGCCTTGGTCTGATGTTTGTGGTTCACGGCGTGCTGGTGTCGGCTGCCGGGATCAATCCGCTGCGCTTCTTCCGCAAGATCTGGCCGGTGCTGACGTTTGCCTTCACCAGCCGTTCCAGCGCAGCGACGATCCCGTTGAGTATCGAAGCACAGACCAGCCGCCTGGGCATTCCACAATCGATCGCCAGTTTCGCCGCTTCGTTCGGCGCGACCATCGGCCAGAACGGCTGCGCCGGTCTGTACCCGGCGATGTTGGCGGTGATGGTGGCGCCGACCGTAGGCATCAACCCGCTCGATCCGCTGTGGATCGCAACACTGGTGGCGATTGTGACGCTGAGTTCGGCCGGTGTGGCGGGCGTGGGTGGCGGTGCGACGTTCGCCGCGCTGATCGTGTTGCCGGCGATGGGCTTGCCGGTGTCACTGGTGGCGTTGCTGATTTCGGTCGAGCCGCTGATTGATATGGGGCGCACGGCGTTGAACGTCAGTGGTTCGATGACGGCCGGTGCGATAACCAGCCAGATGATGCAGCAGACCGATAAACGAGTGCTGGATGCGGATGAGCATTCGGAGTTGGCGCACGCTTAAATTCTTCAGCGCCTGATCTGGCCCCATCGCTGGCAAGCCAGCTCCCACAGGGATCTATGGTGTTCACGCAACAAGTGATTCACCTTGGACACTGTGGGAGCTGGCTTGCCAGCGATGCTTTCAAACCTTTTCCCAGACTTCGAAGTTGTACGCTGGCTTACCCTCTACTGCCGGGTTTTCAACGTTGGAAACCAGTGTCCATTCCTTCACATCAAACTCCGGAAACCACGCATCCCCTTCCGGGCTCAGCGCCACGCGCGTCAGGTACAACCGATCGGCCTGCGCCAACCCTTGGGCATACAACTGCGCACCGCCGATCAGCATCAACTCATCGACGCCCTGCTCCTTCGCCCATTCCTCGGCGCGAACCACCGCGGACTCCAGCGATGGATAAACCTCGGCGCCTTCGAGCACCAGGTCCGCCTGACGGCTGACCACGATGTTCAAGCGGCCCGGCAACGGGCGACCCAGAGAATCCCAGGTCTTTCGCCCCATGATGATCGGTTTGCCGAGGGTCGTGGCCTTGAAGTATTTGAAGTCCCCCGGCAAGTGCCAGGGCATGCTGTTGTCGACGCCGATCACACGGTTTTCACCGAGGGCTGCGATCAGGCTGAGGGGAAGTGATTTAGTCATGTCGGCGAGGATACCAGAGCCTCGCTTTCGCCGATAAGCGCCACAACGGTTATGCTCACAGCTCATTTGAGCGACGGGATGCCGCGTGACTGAACTGAATAACCTCTGGCTGACAGAAACCATCCGCCTGCGTGAAGAACACGCCGGCCCCCTGGAAGATCTGGAAGCCAACCGACTGGCCCGCAGCGCCGGGGGCGATTTGCCGTCGCGTATTCAACGCCGCGCCCTGTGGCTGGCGGACCGCGATGGCTTGAGTGCTGCGCTCAAGCACTGGCTGCAAGGTGCGCGACTGGCGTTGATCGTCCTGGCGCTGCTGGCCGTGGTCACCGGCGCAAGCCTGGCCTTCGCCGCGATGGGCGACGGCCTGCACCCGGTGAATGTGTTCTGGGCCTTGGGCAGCCTGCTCGGGCTCAATCTGATTCTGCTGCTGAGCTGGGCCTTGGGCCTGGCATTTGCCGGCGAACACGGTGCCAGCCTCGGGCGATTGTGGCTGTGGCTGAGCGAAAAACTCGCCCGGGATGCCAAAGCCGCGCAGCTGGCACCGGCCCTGCTGTTGTTGTTGCAACGCCGCAAGCTCAACCGCTGGGCCGTTGGTGTGCTGGTCAATGGCTTGTGGTTGCTGGCGATGCTCAGCGCGCTGGCGATCCTGCTGACGTTGATGGCGACCCGACGCTACGGTTTCGTCTGGGAAACCACCATCCTCAGCGCCGACACGTTTATTGCCGTGACCCAGGCTCTCGGCGCGCTGCCGGCCCTGCTCGGCTTCAGCGTGCCCACCGAGGAAATGATCCGCGCCAGTGGCGACGCCGCACTCAACATCGAAAGTGCCCGGCAAGCCTGGGCCGCGTGGCTGGTAGGCGTATTGCTGGTGTACGGCGTGATACCGCGAATGTTGCTGGCGCTGTTTTGCCTGTGGCGCTGGAAAACCGGTCAAGCGATGTTGCGCCTGGATTTGAACCTGCCCGGCTACGCGCAGCTGCGCGAGCGACTGATGCCCACCAGCGAACGTCTGGGCATCAGCGATGCGGCGCCTGAGCAACTGCATCGGGTCGAGAGCGGCGTCAGTGAACAGCAAAGCGACGGTGCGCTGTTGGTCGCCATCGAACTGGACAACGAGCGTCCCTGGCCGCCGCAACTGCCGAACAACGTGAGCAACGCAGGGATTCTCGACAGCCGCGAATCCCGGCACAAACTGCTCGAACAACTCAGTCGCTTCCCTCCGGCGCGCCTGGCCATCGCCTGCGATCCACGGCGTTCGCCGGATCGCGGCAGCCTGGCGCTGATCGCCGAACTGGCTCGCAACGCCAGCGCCACCCGCGTCTGGTTGCTGCAAGCGCCGCACGGAGAAGCGCTGGATGCCGAACGCCTTGGCGACTGGCATACGGCGCTGCAACAGCTAGAGCTGCCGTTCGCCGATTGCGCACCGTTGAACTGGCTGGAGACGGGTCATGACTGAAGCACGCAAGCAGCCCCTGAAACTTGCAGTCGTCGGCCACACCAACGTCGGCAAAACCTCGCTGTTGCGCACCCTCACCCGCGATGTCGGTTTCGGTGAAGTGTCCCACCGTCCCAGCACCACACGGCATGTCGAAGGCGCGCGATTGTCGGTGGACGGCGAACCGCTGCTCGATCTCTACGACACACCCGGCCTGGAAGATGCCATCGCCCTGCTCGACTACCTTGAACGTCTCGAGCGACCTGGTGAACGGTTGGACGGTCCGGCCCGCCTGGCGCGCTTCCTCGATGGCAGCGAAGCCCGGCAGCGTTTTGAACAAGAGGCCAAGGTCTTGCGCCAGTTATTGGCCTCCGATGCCGGTCTCTATGTGATCGATGCTCGGGAACCGGTGCTGGCCAAGTATCGCGATGAGCTGGAAGTGCTGGCCGGTTGCGGCAAACCGTTGCTGCCGGTGTTGAATTTCGTCAGCAGCGCCAACCATCGCGAACCGGCGTGGCGTGAAGCGCTGGCGCGGTTGGGATTGCACGCACTGGTGCGCTTCGACAGCGTCGCACCGCCAGAGGATGGCGAGCGCCGACTCTATGAAAGCCTCGCCCTGCTGCTCGAAGCCGCGCGGCCGCAACTGGAACGCTTGATCGCCGACCAGCAAGCCCAACGCCGGGCGCGCGAGCAAAGTGCGACGCGGCTGATTGCCGAATTATTGATCGATTGCGCGGCATGCCGGCGCAGCGTGGTCAGTGATGCCGAACAGGAACAGCAAGCCATCGGCGAACTGCGTAAAGCGGTGCGCCAGCGCGAGCAACGCTGCGTCGAGTCCCTGCTCAAGCTTTATGCCTTCCGCCCGCAGGACGCCGCTGCCAGCGATTTGCCGCTGCTCGATGGCCGCTGGGGCGATGACCTGTTCAACCCCGAAACCCTCAAGCAATTGGGTGTGCGGGTCGGTGGCGGCATCGCCGCAGGTGCCGCCGCCGGAGCGGGCGTCGACCTGCTGGTCGGCGGCATCACCCTCGGCGCCGCCGCGCTGGCCGGCGCCATCGCCGGCGGCGCCCTGCAAACCGCGCGCAGCTATGGCAGCCGCTTGCTGGGCAAGCTCAAGGGCCAGCGTGAACTGACGGTCGATGACAACGTGTTGCGACTGTTGGCCCTGCGGCAACGACAACTGCTGCAAGCACTCAATGCCCGCGGACATGCGGCGATGGACAGCATCCAGGTGGCAACGCCTCAGGACAAGACCTGGCGCGAGGGCAAACTGCCCGAGGCCCTGAACAAGGCACGGGCGCATCCGCAATGGTCGTCACTCAATGCGCATGCGAAGTTGAATCAGGCGGAACGGCAGGAGCAAGTTGAGGTGTTGGCGCAACAGCTTTGAAGGTCAGCAATCTGTGGTGACGCCCCTGCCTCTATCGTCGGAACGCCGACCGGCGCAAGTTTGCTCGCAATGGTCGCAACGCGGCCACGCGGTTTGATCGCTACCAGCCGACCTTCAAAAATTGCTTCACTAACGCAGTGACACGACTGCGATCCGTGCGATTGGAATGCCCGTCATTGTCCACATCCGAAGCCAATATCAGCTCGAGCTCCCCATCGTTATCCAGATCACGAGCCGTAGCCTTGTAGGCAATCACCGGTCCGTCATGAAAGTGCAGCCGTACCGTTTCCGGCGTGCCATCAGCACTGAGGTTTTCCGAGAAAATACGCAGGTGTCGTGCCTCGTCCTCTCCAGCGTTGTGCCAAGCACATTTCAGATAGGTTTTGCCAAAGACCTTGAGTCGTCGAAGTTCAGCAGCCGTAGCCTCACGCTGTAAATCCTCATCCTCGATAAACCGGTAAAGTACGGTATCGGCGTGCCCCTGGCCGGTAAGGTCCTGAGCGATTACCTTCAAGTAGCGCGTGAACGGGCTCACTGCCATTTGAATTCCAGGTAAGTACGGCTCAACAACGACACCAGCTCCTGATCCGTGGCATCGATATCTCCATCGTTGTCCACATCGAAATGAATCACCCAGTCCAGTGTGCCGTTGTTATCCGTGTCATAGCTCGCTGCGGTGGAAGTCAGGGTTCTGTCAGTCGGTTTGCCGATGCCTTCATGAAAGTGCAGGCGCACAGTATCGGGTGAACAATCGCCACCAAAGTTTTCGGAGAAAATTTTCAGATAGCGCCTGGACCGGTTTCGGCGATTGAACCACCCTAACTTCAAAAAAGTTGTGGCAAAAACCTTGAGTAAGCGTTCGTCCTGAAAAGTTCTCTTACCATCGTTGTCCACATCACCGACCTGCCAGTCAACAATCCCGTCTGCTGTGTTATCCACCGCGTATGCTTCGCGGACAAGTAGGTCTTTACCGTTGTGTTGTTCAAAAAAGTAGAGGCGAACGGTATCGGCTTGGCAATCTTTACTTCTGTCTTCGGCAATTACTTTCAAATAACGCATAACGGTTTGGCTCATTGAAAAAGGTCCATGCACAGTAGCTCGCTCGCGGCGGGCGATATGTGAGAGAGATCTCTTTATTCCGTAGGCCAGTTCATCATGAGGGGAAAGCTACTCACCTCTTCGCGAGTTCCCACACAGCAGTTTCGCAGTGCATACGCTCTCTTTGGTCGACACGGTCTCCTTGAAAGCGAACCTGTTCAGTGACTTTATGCCGCTAACAACCGCATCGCTTTGTCCTTCAATACCGCCAGCTCAATCACCGGCACATGCATCTGTTTCGCCATTTCATCCCAATGGCGCATGCGCAAGCTCACGGCGCACAACGGGTCCTGCTCGAATGCATCGGCTTCGGTTTCAGTCATCACCCCACCCTGATATCCCAGGGTCCGGCGACTGGCTTCGCTCAAGCGCTCGTAGTACCCGGGCTCCCTCAATGTCAGATATCGCTTGGCCTGAACGTGATACTCCACCAGCCGTGCCATGCGCTCACTGAAGCCCGCCCGACGCAAATAGTCAGCGCCCAGCCGCTCATGGCTGACCACACCGAAGCCGTCCATGTTCTCGGTGCTTTCGCCGCAAATATGCCCGATGTCATGGAAGAACGCGGCGAGCACCACTTCATCATCGAAACCTTCGGCCATCGCCAGCTCGGCGGCCTGGGACATGTGCTCGATCTGCGACACCGGCTCGCCGATGTAATCGTCGGTGCCGAAGCGTTCGTACAGCCCGAATACCTCAGTAATCACCTGCTCGTTGCGGCCCATCGGAAATTCCCCCATCAGTGAAGTTTGTGGTGAAGGGTAGACCGCTATCGCTGCGATGCGGCGACCCGACAAGCCAGCTCCCACAGGGTTCACGGTGGGGCTTGCCAGCGATGGCAGCCTGACAACCGACCCATCTCTTTTGGATGTACCCAATCCAATGGTAGGAGCGAGCCTGCTCGCGATGGCGGCTTCACTTCAACAGGTGTGTTGACTGTTCTACCGCTATCGCGAGCAAGCTCACTCCTACAGGGGATCTTCAGTGGTTGGAAATCCCGATCACACCGGGAACCACTGTGGGAGCTGGCTTGCCAGCGATGAGGCCCTGTCAGCCGATGAAGATCTTACTTGGCCGCCACTTTCTCCGACTTGCCGTCATAGCGCTTGCGCCATTCACTCAGGATCTGGTCGCGGTTCTTCGAAGCCCAGGCAAAGTCGTTCTTGATCAAGCGCTGTTCGTAGTCGGCTGGCAATTCAGTCTGCGGCTTGGCAATGCCCGGCTGCGCAAGCACCGCGAAGTTCTCCTTGTAGAGCTCCATTGCCTCAGGGCTTGCCGAGAAGTCAGCGAGTTTTTTCGCCGCTTCTTCGTGGGCAGTGCCTTTGATTACCGCCGTCGCTTCGATCTCCCAGCCCAGGCCTTCTTTCGGCAGGATGATGTCCAGCGGTGCGCCCTGGCGCTTCAACTGAACAGCCGGGTATTCGAAGGAAATACCAATCGGAAACTCACCCGCCGCCGCCAGTTTGCAAGGCTTGGAACCGGAGTGAACGTACTGGCCGATGTTCTGGTGCAGGCCGTCCATGTACGCCCAGCCCTGCTTCTCGCCGAAGGTTTGCAGCCACGCGCTGACGTCGAGGAAACCGGTGCCGGACGACGCCGGGTTTGGCATGACGATCTTGCCTTTGTACTCAGGCTTGGTCAGGTCCTGCCAGCTCACAGGCTTGGTCAGGCCCTGCTTCTCGGCTTCGACGGTGTTGAAGCAAATGGTCGCCGCCCACACGTCCATGCCGACCCAGGCTGGCGGGTTGGCGGCGTCGCGGTAGTTGGCGCCGATCTTGCCCAGGTCTTTCGGCGCGTAGCTTTGCAGCATGCCTTGCTGATCGAGGATCGCCAGGCTTGAAGCGGCCAGGCCCCAGACGGCGTCGGCCTGCGGGCGGTCTTTTTCTGCCAGCAGCTTGGCGGTGATGATCCCGGTGGAGTCACGCACCCACTTGATCTCGACGTCCGGGTTGGCTTTTTCGAAGGCTTGCTTATAAGTCTTCAGTTGTTCGGCTTCGAGGGCGGTGTACACCGTCAACTCGGTTTTCGCCGCAAAGGCGTTCAGGCTGAAAGCGGTGAGGACAGCAGCGGCCAGGGCCATAGGCTTGAACATGATCTTTTCCTGTTTTTGAGTTGAGGGGTTGTACGGTTTCAATGGCCGGGCGCGGTCTGCCGCCAGGCCTGTGAGCGGCGCAGCAAACCGCGCGAAGCCCAGGCCAGCAGCAGGGAAACGCCCGCCGAAGTGAACAGAATCAGGGTCGACATCGCCGCCGCGCCGCCGACGTTGCCGGCGTCGTCCATGTTCAGTACCGCCACTGCCGCGAGAATGGTGTCGGGGCTGTAGAGGAAGATCGCCGCCGAGACGGTGGTCATGGCCGAGACGAACAGGTAGCGCACGATGTCCAGCAGCGCCGGCAGACAAATCGGCACGGTCACGCGCCAGTAGTGGCGGTACAGCGGTGCCTTGAGCGACAGCGCGGCGGCTTCGAACTCGCCATCGAGTTGGCGCAGCGCGGTGGTGGCGGTCATTTGCGCAGTGGTCAAATAGTGAGCAATGGTGCAAACCACCAGCAAGGTCATGGTCCCGTAGAGCACATGCAGCGGGTTGCCGGTGAGGTTGAAGAAGAAGACGTAACCCAATCCGAGTACCAGACCCGGCACCGCCATCGGTACGAAACTGAGCATGCGCAGTGTCATATTCAAGCCGCGCTGGCCTTTGGTTTTTTCCATCAGATAGGCGCCGGTGAAGATCAGGACGCTACCGATCAGCGCGGTACACAAAGCCATCTTCACGCTGTTGCCGTACGCCAGCCAGCCACCGCCCGCGGTGTCATTGAACTGGTAATGGTTGAGCGACAGCGACAGGTTGTAAGGCCAGAATTTCACCAGCGAAGAGAACACCGCCATGCCGAACACCAGCAGCAATGTGGCGCAGATCAGCAGCACGACGGCCAGATAGCAGCTGTCGCGCAGCGTCGACGGCAAAGGCTTGAATACTTGGGCGCGACCGCTCATTGAATCGCCATGACGCCGACGCAACCAGGCATCGACCGCGAAGCTGAACAGCGCCGGCAGCAACAGGACCATGCCGATCAGCGCACCGCGACCGAATTGCTGTTGGCCAACCACGGCTTTGTAGGCTTCCAGCGCCAGTACCTGATAGTCGCCACCGACCACCACGGGCACACCGAAGTCGGTGATGGTCAGGGTGAACACCAGGCAGAACGCGGCGAAAACCGCCTGACGGGTCGCCGGCCAGGTGATGCTGCGAAACGCCTTTGCGGGACTGGCGCCCATGCTGGAAGCCGCATCGAACAGTCGCGCATCCGCCAGGGACAAGGCCGACAGCAGGATCATCAATGCGTGTGGGAAGGTGTAGATCACCTCACCCAGAACGATGCCCCAGAAGCCATAGATGTTGTCCGAGAGCAGGCCGCGCAACATACCCTGATTGCCGAACAGGTAAACAAGGGCGATGCCGGGCAACATCGAAGGCGCCATCAATGGCAGCAAAGAGATGCCGCGCCAGAGGCCTTTACCGGGAATCAATGTGCGTTGCAGCGCGTAGGCAAAGAGGTAGGCCAGCGGTACGACGATGGAGGCGACGCTGAGGGAAACCTTCAGGCTGTTACCGAGCAACCAGTGGAAGTTGTCGCTGGTCACCAGTTCTTGCGCAGCGAGCCAGCCACCGCCCTGCCCGGCCTCCGCGCTGAAACCACGCCAGAAGATCGCCAGCAACGGCATCAACACCGCAACGCCGAGCAACCCCAACAAGAGGACCTTGCCGCCAACCACGAAGACGCGGTCGCCCAGCTCGGCACGGGGAATCTGCCGAACCTGCTTGTGGGGCAGCGGCAGCGCGATGTTCACGCTCATCAGGCAAACACCTGCAGGCTGCGCGGCGGCAAGGCAACCATGATCTGCTGCGCGCCAAGACGTGGCATGGCTTCCGGTGCCAGCTCAGCCAACAAAGCGTGGCCCGGCAGGTGATCGAGTTCGAAGCTCATGCGGCAGCGGTTGCCAAGGAAGGTGATTTCGCGAACCTTGGCCGGGAACAGGTTTTCCTCGTGTACCAGCGGGTTGACGTTGATCGCTTCCGGGCGGCAGAACAAACGCCCCGACGTAGTCTTGGCGCTGTCATCGGCCAGACGCAAGTTCATCGCGCCAACCCGAGCGTGGCTGTCACTGCTGCGCTGAAACGGCAGCCAGTTGCCCTGACCGACGAACTCCGCCACGAACGGCGTGGCCGGGCGGTTGTAGATTTCCTGCGGCGTGGCGTACTGCT
>NZ_RCNW01000290.1:0-11037 GCF_004307605.1 Pseudomonas sp. Sample_24 | reverse complement strand
ATCAGGTTGAGGATGGTTTCGATGAACGCGTGTTCATGCTGCACCTCGGCCGCGGTCGCCTGGTACTTGGAGATGTCCACAGTACCCAGGGTGCTCATGTCGATGCCGGCACCCGGATGGAACAGGTTGGCCAGCAACAGGCCAACGACGATGGCAATGGTGGTGACGACTTCAAAGTAGATGATGGTTTTCAGGCCGATGCTGCCGAGCTTCTTTGCATCACCCACGCCAGCAATACCAACGATCAGCGAGGAAATCACGATCGGGATCACGATCATCTTGATCAGACGGATAAAGATATCGCCTGCCGGTTGCAGGACGTTGCTGATCCACCAGGCTTTCTCGGCACTGAAATGGTTGAGCAGCGCACCGATTGCAATCCCCAACACCAGACCGATGAGGATCTGCCAGGCGAGGCTAAGCTTTGCCTTCTTCATATCTTTACCCTTACTTCAGTTTGACTCGGGCAATCGCGTGAGCGGGTTCGCTTGTGGCGAAAAAGTCACGCAAATGCCCCCGTATAAGGAGCCCCGGAGCGCTTGTTAGTGGCTCTCTGGCAGGCGAAAAAAGGCGCAACTATTCCGATGCAAGGAAGCGACGTCTAATGCCGTAAACGCCTACCCTATGCCGAATCGGCATGAGGTTTTTTAGCTGAAAGCGACGTCGCAATCGGTTCGAATGTGACATTTCGGCAGTCATAAGTGCCGTGAACCGGTCATCACAGCGCTGATTGATTGTTTTTTGACCAGTAAATTCGACGGCGAATTACCGATAAAACCGACCGATCCGCCCATGGAATTGCGCGCGGACGCAGGCAATATTTCTCGATATACGGTCGCAGTGGGGGTTATGACGGCAGGGAATTTTGCAGAGACTGAGGCAGGGGCTTTTAAAAGGTGCGGGGATAAACGGGAAGTACGCTGTCACTTGATTGAACAAGCTCTCCGCAAGTCCGTCGAGCCATGATCGACCGGCGAACTTGCGTCGCAGCTTTTCCTGACCCGGCCCTTGCGCAGGTACTCCCTGTACCCGTAGGTCACTCCGCCCCTGAAGCAGGCAGAACGTCCCGACCCCTTGGTCATGCGCCAGCCTTCCTCAGGTGGCGCAGGTGGAGAAAAGCGAGGCTTCTCTCACGTGTCTGAAACCTAGTACCAGTTCGGATCTTTCTTGAGTTGCTCCATCAACAAGTCCTGCATGCCCTGGTCCGGCTTACCGATAAATCGGTAGCTGGCATGTCGGGTCGGTGACTTGTCGGCAGGTAATCCCGCAGGCACCTCGACCAGCATGGCGTAGGCATCTTTTTTGTCGAAGCTGACGGCGACAATCAAGCGTTTGTCAGGGCATGTCGCCTTGGATTCGCACAGCGGCCCCACCAGATACTGCTCGCCATCTTCTTCAACGGCATTCATTTGTTCGGCATCGCCGGACAGGTTCATGACCCATTCCGGCAGGCGTTCCTCTTTCTTGACGACGCCTTGCCAGGTTTCCTGGTACTGCGGGTCGGTCTTCAGCAACTCGTTGACCCGCATCTGCCCGTCATTGGCAGCAATCGCCATGGCACTACCGCCCATTAGCAGGGCGGCTGCCAGTGTCTTCAACGAAACGCTCATGTTCAACCTCGGCCGCGACGGCCAAAGAAGAAGGAAGCAATGAACATCACCAGGAACACGACAAAGAGAATCTTGGCGATACCCGTGGCGGTGCCCGCGATACCACCGAAGCCCAGTACGGCAGCGACAATGGCAATGATCAAGAATGTGATTGCCCAGCTCAACATGGTGATTCTCCTTACGCTTCTATTTTAGAGGTGCTTGTCCCGGCGCATCGAACGCGCCAAGTTTGTGTAATCAGAAAACCCAGCGCTCTTGACGAGGCATCTCGTTCAAAGGTTGTGCCTGGTCGACGTCCATCATGCGCATGGCGGCGGTGTCATTCATGCCGCTGCCGGCCGCGCTGAAGTGGGTTTGGATCGGTTGTTGAAACGACACGCGTGGCGCTGCTTGCTGCTGATCCTGCTCCCAGCGCAAAAATTGTTGACCGGCAATCAGAGTGACCAGCAGCGCAAAAACGCAAAACAAGCCTTGCTGGATGTGCAGTGGCGAGAGACGTAATTGGGCGGCACGTTGACGATTCATTCTGAAGCTCCTCCCGCGTGGGGTGATCTGGTTGAGGGCGGTTGTTGTTGCCCTGCATTGCTCAGATCATTGCAGTCGTCATGCCAGCTTTTTTCATCGAAAAAATACGTTATAAATCAATATGTTACTGATGATTAAAAAATCTGTTCGGCGGCATCCTGCACGATGCTGCGTTGCCCGTCCGTGCGTAATGCACGATTTGCCATACGGCATCGCAATCAATTTGAATTGAGAGAAGGACGTGACTGTCAGAAAAAGACGCAACTCATGGTGTTTGCAGATAGCTACCCTGAGACGGCGTTAATAGATCAGAATAAACCATGCAACTTGCCCGATTTTTCCCGGACTAACCTAAGATCATTCATTAAGGAGCGTAGGAAAATGGAATCAGCCACCGAGCATCAAGGCCGTATTCTTCTGGTGGATGATGAGTCCGCCATCCTGCGTACCTTTCGATATTGCCTTGAAGACGAAGGCTACAGCGTGGCAACGGCCAACAGCGCTGCCCAGGCCGAAGCGCTGTTGCAGCGTCAGGTGTTCGACCTGTGCTTCCTCGATTTGCGTTTGGGCGAAGACAATGGCCTGGATGTGCTGGCCCAGATGCGCATCCAGGCGCCCTGGATGCGGGTAGTGATCGTTACCGCGCACTCGGCCGTGGACACGGCGGTGGATGCAATCCAGGCGGGCGCCGCGGATTATCTGGTCAAGCCGTGCAGCCCCGATCAATTACGTCTGGCTACCGCCAAGCAATTGGAAGTACGGCAATTGTCGGCGCGCCTGGAAGCACTGGAAGGCGAGGTACGCAAACCAAAGGACGGTCTGGACTCTCATAGCCCGGCAATGAAAGTGGTGCTCGAAACCGCACGGCAGGTCGCCAATACCGATGCCAATATCCTCATTCTTGGCGAGTCCGGTACGGGTAAGGGTGAACTGTCCCAAGCCATTCACGGCTGGAGCAAACGCTCCAAGAAGTCGTGCATCACCATCAACTGCCCGTCGCTGACGGCCGAACTGATGGAAAGCGAACTGTTCGGTCACAGCCGTGGTGCTTTTACCGGTGCCAGTGAAAGCACGTTGGGCCGTGTCAACCAAGCCGATGGCGGGACGCTGTTTCTCGACGAGATCGGCGATTTTCCCTTGGTTCTGCAGCCAAAGCTGCTGCGTTTCATCCAGGACAAGGAATACGAACGAGTCGGTGACCCGGTCACGCGCCGCGCCGACGTTCGCATCCTCGCCGCCACAAACCAGAATCTCGAAGACATGGTTCGTGACGGGCGTTTTCGCGAAGACCTGCTCTATCGCCTGAACGTCATCACCCTGCACTTGCCGCCGCTACGCGAGCGCAGGGAAGACATCATCAACCTGGCCGATCGCTTTCTGGCCCGGTTCGTCAAAGAGTACGCGCGTCCGGCGCGGGGGTTCAGTGATGAAGCCATTGAGGCAATGCTCGGTTACCGCTGGCCGGGCAACATCCGCGAGTTGCGCAACGTGGTAGAGCGGGCGAGCATTATCTGCCCGCAGGAGCGTGTCGAGATCACTCACCTGGGGATGGCGGAAACACCGGTCAACAACGCCCCGCGCATTGGTGCCGCGCTGAGTCTGGACGAACTGGAAAAAGCCCACATCGGCGCGGTTCTCGCCACCGCCGGTACACTGGATCAAGCTGCCAAAACCTTGGGAATCGACGCGTCGACCCTTTATCGCAAACGCAAACAGTACAACTTGTGAGTCGCCTCCGATGAAGCTGGCGATGAAGTTGCGGACCCGCCTGTTTTTAAGCATTTCCGCGCTGATAACCGTCGCGCTGCTCGGGCTTTTGCTCGGGCTGGTCAGCGTGATGCAGATGGCCGGAAGCCAGGAAGCACTGGTACGCAACAACTTCGTCACCCTGGATATTGGCCTTAAATTGCGCCAGACGCTGGGCGATCAGTTGATCATCATGCTCAGCGAGCGCCCTGATTCTCAAGCCTTCGAAGCCTCCAAACGGCGTTATTTCGAATTGCTGGACCAGGGAATCGCCCAGGAAGCGCAGTCCGAAGGAAACGAGTACGGATTCAAAAAGGCCAAGGCGGATTACCTCAGCTTTATTCGGGCTTATGAAGTTTCGCCCGATCATACTCATGTGCTGTCCGGCAACGATGAACTCACGGAAAGATTCAACGCGCTGCGCAATGGTTTGATCATTGAACACAAGCGCGCCCTGGATAACATCGGCGCGACCGAGCGCAAGGCTCGCGAGCGGGCGCTGTTGGTCGCCGGCCTGCTGGGGTTGGTCGGGTTGGCGGTGTTGATCATCGGCTTCGTGACCGCTCACGCCATCGCCCGGCGTTTTGGCGAACCCATCGAGGCGCTGGCACAAGCGGCGGATAACATCGGGCAGGGGAATTTCGATGTCTTGCTGCCGGTTTCTTCGGCCGTCGAGCTCAATCAGCTGACCCGGCGCTTCGGCATCATGGCCGAGGCACTGCGTGAACATCAGGCGACCAATGTCGATGAGCTGCTGGCCGGTCAGCAACGTTTGCAGGCGGTGCTCGACAGCATCGACGATGGCTTGCTGATGATCGATCGTCAGGGCCATCTGGAGCATCTCAACCCGGTGGCTCAGCGTCAGTTGGGCTGGGACAGTGATCGACTCGGGCAAGGCCTGGGCACAGCGCTGGAGCGTCCTGAGCTTGATGAGCAGCTGCAATTGGTTCTGCGTGGCGGCACGCTGGAGCGGGCGCCCGAAGATCTGAGCATGGAGGTCGATGGCGAGACGCGGCTGTTGACCTACAGCCTCACGCCAGTGAGCCACACCCAGGGCCATATTCTCGGCGCGGTCATGGTGTTGCATGACGTAACCGAGCAGCGTGCCTTCGAACGGGTGCGCAGCGAATTCGTGCTGCGCGCCTCCCATGAGTTGCGCACACCGGTCACCGGCATGCACATGGCGTTCGGCCTGTTTCGCGAACGCGCGCACTTCCCGCAGGATTCCCGTGAAGCCGATCTGCTGGACACGGTGAACGAAGAAATGCAGCGCCTGATGCAGCTGATCAACGACCTGCTGAACTTCTCCCGTTACCAGAACGGTCTGCAGAAGCTGGTGCTGGCGCCGTGCTCCATCGAGGATCTGTTGGAGCAGGCGCAGCTTCGCTTTGCCAGAGGCGCCGAAGACAAGGGCATTGAGCTGTTGATTGAGGTGCAGGGGCCGTTGCCACGCTTGCAGGCCGATCAACCACAGTTGGACCGGGTGCTCGATAATCTGATCGACAACGCGCTGCGCCATACCGCTGCCGGCGGGCTGATCCGCTTGCAGGCGCGGCGCCATGGCGATCGGGTGATCATCAGTGTCGAGGACAACGGCGAAGGCATTGCCTATGGGCAACAGGGGCGGATCTTCGAGCCTTTCGTCCAGGTGGGCCGCAAAAAAGGCGGAGCCGGGCTCGGCCTGGCGTTGTGCAAGGAAATTGTGCAATTGCACGGCGGACGGATGGGCGTTTATTCGCGGCCGGGGCAGGGCACCCAGTTCTACATGGCACTGTCGGTGTAGGCTTCAGGCCTCGTCATCCAGGCGCCGGTTGGTCAGCCGGCGCCCGCGGGTAATCAGTTCGATGAACTGCACGGCGCTCAGCGCGTGGGCGAACAACCAGCCTTGGCCGAACTTCACACCTTCACTGCTCAGTAACGCTGCCTGGGCTTCATGCTCAATGCCTTCGGCAATCACCTTCAGGTGCAGGGATTGCGCCATGTGGATGATGTGCGGGGCTACGCCACTGCTTGCGGCGTCATGGCCCAGCGCATCGATGAAAGCCTTGTCGATCTTCAGGCAATCCACCGGCAGGGTTTGCAGGTAAGCCAGGCTGCAATAGCCGGTGCCGAAATCATCGATCAGCACTTGATGCCCGACATCGCGCAAGGCTTGCAGGTTCTCCCGGGCGACCACCACATCGATCAAACCCCGTTCGGTCACTTCAAAGGCAATTTGCTTGGCTGCCACTCGATGCAACGTCAGCAGGCGCGCCATCACCTGGCCGATGCGCGGAACCATCACATCGCACGCCGCCAGGTTGACGGAGATGTACAGCTGCGGATTGGCCCGAAGCAGTTGCCCAAGTTGTTCAAGCAGGCGTTGCAGGACGAAGTCGGTCATCTGGCGGATCTGCCCGGTGTTCTCTGCCATCGGGATGAACAGGTCGGGGCTGGTCAGCGTGCCATCGGGTCGTCGCCAGCGCAGCAAGGCTTCGGCGCCAACGCAGTTGCGGCTGTCGAGATCGAAGATCGGTTGATACAACACCTGCAATTCGCCCCGGCGTATGGCCCCGGTCAACTCAGCATCCAGCGATTGGCGTTGGCGCACCAGCAGGAACACCAGGAAACCCACGCAGGCTGACAGCAACAGACACACAGGGAGCAGCCACCACCATACGGGCGGAATGTGCGTGCCGGTGCGCGGGCTGATCAGGACCAATTGGTATTCCGGGTTGTCGGTGGGCATTCGGTAAATCAGGCGGGTGTGCGTGACGAGCAAGGCATCGCGGGTCTTTGGTGGCCAGGACTCCGTCGGTGGCCACACCTGGGAAACACCGAGCACTGGTATCGCCCGCGTGCCGTGGTCAAGGATCACCAACAGGCTGCTGCCCGGTGACAGGTCGACCATGTCGGTCAAATGGCCGCGAGAAGTGGCCACACGGAAGTTGCCGCGGCCGAGCATCAGCGCGGCGCGGTTTTCATCGGGTTCGGTGGTGGTGTTGAGCCAGTAGCTGTAGGTCGGTCCTTTGATGTCCGGTGCCCGCACCAGCGACAAACCTTCCTGGCGTGGGCGGTTGGAGCAGATACGCGAGGCGTCCATATAGGCCGCTTCGTATACGAACCGATAGTTGAAGCTCACTTGCTGCAACGTCGCGATCATTTCGTCATCGCAACTTCGCAGCGGTTGGGCTTCCAGGTCGTCGAGGCTTTCGCGTAGTTGCCCAAACAATTGTTCCAGGCGAGCGAGAAAACGTTCGCCCTGGGCGTTCATTTCCCGGCTTTCTTCTTGCTCGAGCTGGTGGATGGCGATGAAGTAACTGCCCGCCATCATCATCGTTGCGCTCAGGACAGCAGCCAGCATCGCCAGAAACCACGGGCGATAGAACCAACTACGAAATGTCTCTCGAGCAGCAGGCATTGTGGAATATCCGAAGAATTACCAATGAGTTATAGCTGCTGATGAAAAAAACGCGCTGACCGTCGGGCGGCCGTCATTATTTTGTCTGATTCAATACCTGTAACAGCGCAGCAGTTTGTGCGTCCGGCGTGCCATCGAAACGGGACGGGCGGAAATGCATTTGAAAGGCTGCAATGACATGCCGTGTGGCGACGTCCAGTTCGCCAGTCTGTGGTGTTTCGTACCCCGCGCGTGCCAGCTGCGCCTGATACCAGGAGATGCTCGGTAGCTGCGTCTCGAATTGCGTTTGCTGCCGGGCGACCGCCTGTTCGTTTGGCCAAATGCCAATGCCTTCGGCGGCAAGGCGTTTCCAGGGGAATAGCGGGCCGGGATCGAGTTTACGCAACGGCGCGATATCGCTATGGCCGACAATGCTGCGAGGGCTGATTTTGTAGCGCTGACCAATGTCTTTGAGCAAGACAATCAACGACTGGACCTGCGCCTCTGTGTAGGGATACCAGAGGCGTCCGGTCGGAGTGTCCTTGAAACCCGGGTTGACGATTTCGATACCAAGGGAACTGGAGTTCATCCAGGTGCGGCCTTGCCATTGGCTTTCCCCGGCATGCCAGGCCCGCAGGTTTTCATCCATCAGTTTATAAATGGTCGCGTTTTTGTCGTCGCCGATCAGGTAGTGGGCGCTGACTTCGCCGTGGGTCAGTAATTGCACCGATCGCTCCATTGATGTGGAGGTGTAGTGCAGCACCACAAACTGAATGCGACTGTCGTGGTTGGCAGATGGATAACGGGTGTCGTAGCGGGGGCCACTGGCGCAGCCAGCCAGCACAACGAGCGATACGATAAGGGCAAGATATTTCATGGCGAAAGCACGCAAGACAGTAATGCAACAGTGTAACGTACTGCCTTGCATGCCGCGGGCAATCGCGATCATTTAAACAAAATGGAACAATTGGCCTTCAGCCCAGCTCCACCCGGTTGCGTCCGGCATTTTTTGCCCGATACAACGCCTGATCGGCTCTTTTGAGCACCAGATCGCTGTGTTCGCCGGGCTTGAAGGCGGCAAGCCCCATGGAAATCGTGATCGTGACCCGCTCGCCCTTGAAGTGGAACGGGCAAGCCTCGATCGATGCTCGCAGGTGTTCCAGCAGTTTCAGGCCGGCCGCCGGGACTGTCGACGGTAATAACAGAACAAACTCTTCTCCGCCAAAGCGGGCAATGAAGTCTGTCCCGCGCAGTCGCTTGCGCAGCACCGTGGCGATGATTTTCAGCACTTTGTCCCCCGCCAGGTGACCGTAGTTATCGTTGATGCGTTTGAAATGATCGAGGTCGAGCATCGCCAGCATCAGCGTATTGCCATGTTGCTGCCATTGGCCGATCTCGTGATCCAGCCGTTCGCTCCAGGCGGCGCGGTTGGGCAGGCCGGTGAGCGGGTCGATCAAGGCTTTCTGGCGCTGCTCTTCGAGGTGTTCGCGAAAACCTGAAGCTTCCTGCTCCATATGTGCCACCCGTTCGGCCAGGCTTTGCAGGCGAGCGGCCACTTCCTGCTCGCGTTCGTCGCGTTGCTTGCGATGCTCGTCCATGGTGCCGAGCAAGCCTTCGAGATGGTTTTCCAGAACGTGCTTCAGACCTTCCAGGTCTGCAGCTTCGTGCATGCTGGTTTGCAGGCCGCCGACCTGTTCGCGAATTTGCGTGTCCAGCGCATGCGCGGCCGTGCGGCTGTCGGCGTGATCGGCGCTGGCAGCTTGCAGGTTGCTCTGGAACGACTCGAGACGCTCGTTGAGGCGTTGCAGATAGGCTTCGAATTCATGCTGGCCGCTGTCCGAAATCGCTAGCATCAAGGTTGCCAGATCGTCGAGGATCGGCAGCAATTCGTACCAGTTCAGACCATTTTTCAAGCGATCACGCATCGACTCTGCTTGAGGCCGATGGCGTTCAGGTAACGTGAGATCGTCAAGCAAGCCGAGCAGGGTTTGCTCAATGTGTTTGGCCACCGAGCTGTAGGACGGCTCGGGAGAGTCCGGCAGCGCGTAAAACATATCGTGCCCGACCTGCCCGGAATCGCCTGTTGCCGCGCTTGGAGGCAACAACGCCGCTTCGGGTAAGGGAGCGGGGGTAAGTTCGTCCGGATTGGTTTGCAGCTCATTCCCGCTAGCGGGCTCGACCATACCAGTAGGGGGTTGTTCAACGTACACGGCGCGATCAGCTTCGGGGGCATCGTGCGGTTCATTGAAGGATGGAACGAGCGGTGCGGCGACGTCGGGCTCTATCGCCACTGCAGGGGTCGGGCGTGGCGGGTGGGCGACGACTGTGGAGGCGTTAGCCGGCGGTTCCACAGGCATTGGTTCGGCCGTGAACAGGATTTCGCTGGTTGTTTCAGCCGTTGTGGTAACCGCAGGTACCGCCACGGTCACGGCCAGAGGCGCACTGGCGGCTGGGTCGGCTGTGGCCGTGACTTGTAGATCATCTGAGTCGCGGTGACCGAACAACCGCTGTAGCAGGCCTGGACGTTCGGGTTCTGGCAGGCTTTCCAGCTGACTCAGGGCCTTGCCTTGCAGACCGCTCAGTTCACTGAGCAGCAGTGGAATTTCGCGAGCCTGACTGACCCGGCTGTCCAGTTGCTTGGCAAAATTCTTGAGTGGGCGACTGACTTCTCGAGGCAGCGGTAATGTTTGCAGTTGAGTGACCAGCGCGTTCAACGCGGCGCTGGTCTGGTTGACCCGGGTTTCCCGGCGCTGTTCGGAGTCGAGTACGGCTTTTTCCAGGCGCGGGAGCAGGGCGGCCAGACCGGCGTCCATGTCGTCGGTGCGCACCACCTCGCGCATTTCCTTCATGCACTGGTCAACGGCGCGATCGGTGCCTTCTGCGGCCAGGGTGCTGCGCACCAGCCCGCGACGCAACAAATCGAGCCGGGCGTCCCAGCGGCGTTCGAGCTTTTCCTGGTGTTCGATGCTTTTGAGGTACTTCTCTTTCCAGCGCTGTGTTTCGTCGCTCATTCAGGGGTTCCGCGAAGGGCAGGACTCAACGCGGGCAATGCATCAGCCGTGAGCGAACCCGGCAGACGAATCTCTACCGCGACCGGCAGGTGATCGGAAATGGGTTGGGCCAGCACCTCGACCTTTTCGAGGGTCAGGGACGGGCTCAGCAGAATATGGTCCAGGCAGCGCTGCGGGCGCCAGCTGGGGAATGTCGCTTCGAGTTGAGGGGCGAGCAGGCCAAGGTCGCGCAACGGCGAGTGTTGCAGCAGGTCGCTGGCATGGGTGTTCATGTCACCCATCAGCACCTGATGTTTGTAACCGCCGATCAATTCGCGGATGTAGGCCAGTTGCATGCTTCGGGCGCGTGCACCCAATGCCAGGTGCATCATGACCACCACCAGCGCTTCCGGTCCTTCGCCGAAACGCACCAGAATCGCTCCGCGACCCTTGGGCCCCGGCAGCGGATGATCCTCGATCGCCCACGGGCGCAGTCGGCTGAGCACGCCATTGCTGTGCTGGCCGAGGCGTCCGAGATTGCGATTGAGTTGTTGATACCAGTAGGGGAAGGCGCCGAGCTGGGCCAGGTGTTCGACTTGATTGACGTAGCCTGAGCGCAGGCTGCCACCGTCGGCTTCCTGCAAGGCGACCAGATCGAAGTCGCCCAGCAGATTGCCGATTTTTTGCAGGTTATCGGCCCGCCCGGTATGGGGCAGCAAATGCTGCCAGCCACGGGTCAGGTAATGCCGATAGCGCTCGGTACTGATGCCGACCTGAATATTGAAAC
>NZ_RCNW01000354.1:0-11175 GCF_004307605.1 Pseudomonas sp. Sample_24 | reverse complement strand
CCGCGTGAAGCGAACACCGAAGGCGGGATTTTCCCGGCGATCTTCGGCACCGTGATGATGACGTTGATCATGGCGATGATCGTCACCCCGTTCGGCGTGCTGGCGGCGGTGTACCTGCGCGAATACGCCAAGCAGAACACCCTGACCCGGGTGATCCGCATCGCGGTGAACAACCTCGCGGGTGTACCGGCCATTGTCTACGGCGTGTTCGGTCTGGGCTTCTTCGTTTATGTACTGGGTGGCTCGCTCGACCGCTTGTTCTTCCCTGAAGCGTTGCCGGCGCCAACCTTCGGTACGCCGGGTCTGCTTTGGGCTTCGTTGACTCTGGCACTGCTGGCGGTGCCGGTGGTGATCGTGGCCACCGAAGAAGGCCTGGCGCGGATTCCTCGCACCGTGCGTGAAGGCTCGTTGGCTCTCGGCGCGACCAAGGCTGAAACCTTGTGGAAGATCGTGCTGCCGATGGCCAGCCCGGCGATGATGACCGGCATGATCCTCGCCGTGGCCCGAGCCGCCGGTGAAGTGGCGCCGCTGATGCTGGTGGGTGTGGTGAAACTGGCGCCGTCGCTTCCGGTGGACGGCAACTACCCGTACCTGCACCTGGACCAGAAGATCATGCACCTGGGCTTCCACATCTATGACGTCGGCTTCCAGAGCCCGAACGTCGAAGCGGCACGACCACTGGTATACGCCACGGCGTTGTTGCTGGTGCTGGTGATCGCGACGTTGAACCTGTCGGCCGTCTATATCCGTAACCACCTGCGCGAAAAATACAAAGCGCTGGATAGCTGATTACTGCCGCTCCCTGTAGGAGCAAGGCTTGCCCGCGATGGCGTTTTCAAAATCGCCATCGCCAGCAAGCTGTGCTCCTACAGGGGGGGTGCTACCGCCAGGCTTTATGCCTGCAGCGGCCAATTGAACCGAATTTGTTAGCACAGGGAGCCTCCCATGCAGCACGAAGCACATACCCACGGCATCAACATGTCGGCCCTGGGTCGCGACAAACAGAGCCTGAGCCTCGAGCAGGAAACCGTAGCCATCGAAGTGCCGGGCCTGAGCCTGTTCTACGGCGACAAACAAGCCTTGTTCGACGTCAGCATGAACATCCCGAAACAGCGCGTGACCGCCTTCATCGGCCCGTCCGGCTGCGGCAAATCCACGCTGCTGCGGACCTTCAACCGCATGAATGACCTGGTCGATGGCTGCCGTGTCGAGGGCGCGATCAACCTTTACGGCAACAACATCTACCGCAAGGGCGAAGACGTCGCCGAACTGCGTCGCCGGGTCGGCATGGTGTTCCAGAAGCCGAATCCGTTCCCGAAAACCATCTACGAGAACGTGGTCTACGGCTTGCGTATCCAGGGTATCAACAAGAAGCGCGTACTCGACGAAGCCGTCGAGTGGGCGTTGAAAGGTGCGGCGCTGTGGGACGAGGTCAAGGACCGCCTGCACGAGTCGGCATTGGGCCTGTCCGGTGGTCAGCAGCAACGTCTGGTCATTGCGCGCACCATCGCCGTGGAGCCGGAAGTGCTGTTGCTCGACGAACCGTGCTCGGCGCTCGACCCGATCTCGACGCTGAAAGTCGAAGAGCTGATTTACGAACTGAAATCGAAGTTCACCATCGTTATCGTCACCCACAACATGCAACAGGCCGCGCGGGTTTCCGACTACACGGCGTTCATGTACATGGGCAAACTGGTGGAATTCGGCGACACCGACACCCTGTTCACCAATCCGGCGAAGAAGCAGACCGAAGACTACATCACCGGTCGTTACGGCTAGCAAGCGGTTGGTTGCTCACTGAACTGACGCTGCGGCCCACCGCACCTTACCGGACGCTCCAAGGACGCCAACATGATTAGTAAAGAAGGCCTTACCCACCACATTTCCGCGCAGTTCAACGCCGAGCTCGAGGAAGTGCGCAGCCACCTCCTGGCCATGGGCGGGCTGGTCGAGAAGCAGGTCAACGACGCGGTGACCGCGCTGATCGAGGCCGACTCCGGCCTGGCCCAGCAGGTTCGCGAGATCGACGACCAGATCAACCAGATGGAACGCAACATCGACGAAGAATGCCTGCGCATTCTGGCCCGTCGCCAGCCGGCGGCCTCGGACTTGCGCCTGATCATCAGCATTTCCAAATCGGTGATCGACCTGGAGCGCATCGGCGACGAAGCGACCAAAATCGCCCGCCGTGCGATTCAGCTGTGCGAAGAAGGTGAAGCGCCGCGCGGTTATGTCGAGGTTCGTCACATCGGCGACCAAGTGCGCAACATGGTGCGTGATGCGCTGGACGCGTTTGCCCGTTTCGACGCCGACCTGGCGTTGTCGGTAGCGCAGTACGACAAGATCATCGACCGCGAATACAAGACCGCCCTGCGTGAACTGGCGACCTACATGATGGAAGACCCGCGCTCTATCTCGCGGGTCTTGAGCATTATCTGGGTGCTGCGTTCGCTGGAGCGGATCGGCGACCACGCGCGCAATATCTCGGAACTGGTGATTTACCTGGTGCGCGGTACCGACGTGCGTCACCTGGGCCTCAAGCGCATGAAAGAAGAAGTTGAAGGAACAAGCGGTGAAACCGCTAATGTTCCGGGCAAAGCTGACGATAAGTAAGGTTGCCCAAGTAAAGCGCCCGGCCTTTTGGCCGGGCGTTTTTGTTTGCGGCCGACGAATTCGAAAAGCAGCACCCGCGAACGAAAAGTGCCGGCGTGACTGAAGGTTTTGGCAATGTGCCATCAGCAAAGCGGTATGCTTGCCGGGATTTTTTAAAGGGGTTATGGATGAGTAAGGTCAGTGTGTTGGTCGTGGACGATGCCTCGTTCATTCGTGACCTGGTGAAGAAATGCCTGCGTAACTATTTCCCGGGCATGCGAATCGAAGACGCGGTCAACGGCAAAAAGGCTCAGGCCATGCTGGCGAAGGAAGCGTTCGACCTGGTCCTGTGCGACTGGGAAATGCCGGAAATGTCCGGCCTGGAACTGCTGACCTGGTGCCGTGAGCAGGACAGCCTCAAAAGCATGCCGTTCGTGATGGTGACCAGTCGCGGCGACAAAGAGAACGTGGTCCAGGCAATCCAGGCCGGCGTGTCCGGATACGTCAGCAAACCGTTCACCAACGAGCAACTGATCACCAAGGTCAAGCAGGCGCTGCACAAGGTCGGCAAGCTCGATGCCTTGATCAACGTTGCAGCGACTAAAACCAGCCCGGCGTTCGGCAATGACTCGCTCAGTGCATTGACTGGCGGCAAACCCGCCGTGGTCGCTCCGGCTGCCGTTGCAACTGCACCTGCGGCCCCGGCACCGTCGCGGGGTGGCTTGCTCAACAGCCCGCCAGTCAAGGCTCCTGTAGCAGCGGCCACCGTGGGTGGAGGACGTGGCCAGGGTCAATTGCGCTTGCCGAACGGCATCCAGCAATGCGTGATCAAGGCACTGAGCCTCAAGGAAGCACTGTTGGTGGTCAAGCGCGCCGAAACCCTGCCGCAAGTCCTCGACAGCGCTGTGCTCGACCTGGAGCAGGGTGACAACGCCGAAACGGCGCGTCTCAATGGCTATCTGCATGCCATCGTCGCTCACGAACAGAAGCCCGACAGCGAGTGGTTGCAACTGACCTTTCGCTTCGTCGACCAGGATGCGCAGAAACTCGACTACATCTCCCGCCTGATAGCCCGTGGCACGGCGCAGAAGCATTTCATTCCCGGCGCTTAAAACTGCGTCACCCGTGAGATTGCCATCGCGAGCAAGTCGAATCGTCGCACCGTCGCTCCCACAGGGACATTGAATACCTTGTGGGAGCGGGCTGCCCGCGATGGGGCCAGAACTGTCACCGCTCATCCTCCCGTAACATCCTTTTCGAAACATCTGTCGACCACGCGGGTCAATTCCGGCTGCTAGGCTCAATCCCAAGCCTTACTCGACAGAACTCCTTCCCATGTTCGCGCGCCTGTTGTTTCTTTGTGGTTTGTCCATGGCCTGCGCTTCATCCATGGCCATGACTATCTACAAGTCCACCGATGCCAATGGCGTGGTCTCTTACAGCGATCGCCCCACGAAAGGCTCAAAGGTATTCGTTTTTCGAGATCGTATGGTCGAGCGCCTGGAGCGTCAGGTGTACTACGTGATCATGAAAAAGGACGGCGTCGACAGCGTGTATGTGCGCAATGACCTGTATGCACCGGTGGAGATCGAATTGAGTTTTGCCGGCGTGAAGAACGTCAGCGGAATTCCAGGTCGATCGATCCGCCGAGTCATTCCACTGCGCACCAGCGTTCGCCTGGCGCAGCTCACGGCGATCCGGGCCGGGAAGCCGCTTGCCTACATTCCCAAGCTCAAATATTCGCTCGGTGACCCGACAGGCACCGCTGTGGGCTATCGGTATCCCTTGCCTTGGCGTGGCGGTCCGTTCCGGATCAGTCAGGGCGCCAACGGCCCCTACAGCCACTTCGGCCCTAAAAGCCGCTACGCCATCGACATTGCCATGCCGGAGGGCACGCCGATCATCGCCGCACGGGGCGGGGTGGTGGTGAAAACCGAGAATGGCCAGAGCGGGCGTGGCACTGATGCTTCCGGCAATTTCGTGCGGGTGCTGCACGATGACGGGACCATGGGTGTGTACCTGCACCTCAAGCAAGGCTCGGTCAGGGTACGAGAGGGGCAGAAGGTGGCGGTAGGCAGTGCACTGGCCCTGTCGGGCAACACCGGCAACAGCACCGGGCCACATTTGCACTTCGTGGTGCAGCGCAATACCGGGATGGGGCTGGTGTCGATTCCGTACCGGTTCAATCAACCGGTGGGGGCGATGCCCAACTTTGCGTTGGGCAGTAGGAGCCGGCTTGCTGGCGATGAACGATAACGCGGTATCACAGGGGCACCGCGGCGTACCCATCGCCAGCAAGCCGGCTCCTACAGGGGCGTGACTTAATCCAGCATCAACACCTTGGCCAGCACGATCTTCGGCCCTTTCATCTTCTTGATGATGATCCGCAAACCTTCGACCTCCAGCACTTCTTCCTCTTCCGGCACCCGCTTCAGGCTTTCGTAGACCAGCCCGGCAAGGGTTTCGGCTTCGACGTGATCCAGATCGATGCCCAGCAGTCGCTCGACCTTGAACAGCGGTGTATCACCGCGCACCAGCAGCTTGCCCGGTTGATAGGCGAGGATGCCACGCTCGGCCTTGCGGTGTTCGTCCTGAATGTCGCCCACCAGCACTTCCAGCACGTCTTCCATGGTCAGGTAGCCGATGATGTTGCCATCGGCCTCTTCGACCACGGCGAAGTGCGAGCCGCCCTTGCGAAACTGTTCCAGCAATTGCGACAGCGGCATGTGCCGGGAAACGCGTTCCAGAGGGCGGGTCAGTTCGGCAAGGTTGAACGACTCGGGAATGTGGTCCAGCGCCGCCAGTTCCAGCAGCAGGTCCTTGATGTGCAGCAGGCCGACGAATTCCTGGCGCTCGCTGTCGTACACCGGGTAGCGGCTGAATTTGTGGCGACGGAACATCGCCAGGATTTCCTTGAGCGGTGCGTTGAACTCCAGGGTCACCAGGTCTTCGCGGGAGTTGGCCCAGTCGACCACTTCCAGCTCGCCCATTTCCACCGCCGAGGCCAATACGCGCATGCCTTGGTCGCTCGGGTCCTGGCCACGGCTGGAGTGCAGGATCAGTTTCAGTTCTTCGCGGCTGTAATGGTGTTCATGGTGCGGGCCGGGTTCACCTTGCCCGGCGATACGCAGAATCGCGTTGGCGCTGGCGTTGAGCAGGTAGATCGCCGGGTACATCGCCCAGTAGAACAGGTACAGCGGCACCGCCGTCCACAGCGACAGCAGCTCGGGTTTGCGGATCGCCCACGACTTGGGCGCCAGCTCGCCGACCACGATGTGCAGGTACGAAATGATGAAGAACGCGGTGAAGAACGACACGCCTTTGATGATCTCGGCCGACTCGACGCCCACGGCGCTCAGCAACGGCTCGAGAATGTGCGCGAACGCCGGCTCGCCCACCCAGCCAAGGCCCAGCGAGGCCAGGGTAATACCCAACTGGCAGGCTGACAGGTAAGCATCGAGCTGACTGTGTACGGTACGCAGAATGTGACCGCGCCAGCCGTGTTGTTCGGCAATGGCCTCGACACGGGTCGAGCGCAATTTGACCATGGCAAATTCCGCCGCAACGAAAAAGCCGTTGAGCAAAACCAGGATCAGAGCAAAAAGAATCATGCCGAAGTCGGCGAAAATTGTAGCGAGGGTCAAGCCAGGGGAAGGGTCCATGATGGAGTTTTGCGGTTTCCGTGAATTCGAAAGGAAAGAAAATGTGTACCTGAATGGCAGGCACAAGTCAGCCAATGTAGCGGCTGACTGGGCGATTGCCTAGTGGCGCGTGCTGGCCGGTATCAGTCGGCGGTGCTGATGACCAGGGATTTGCTGACCTGGGCGGGAGCGAAATGGCAGGTAAAGGTGCTGCCATGGCCCGGCACGCTGCTGATTTCCATGCGCGCCCGATGGCGCAACAGCACGTGCTTGACGATCGCCAGGCCCAACCCGGTGCCACCGGTATTGGAGTTGCGACTGGAGTCGACGCGATAGAAGCGTTCGGTCAGTCGCGGCAGGTGTTTGCTGTCGATGCCGATCCCTGAATCCTGCACGCTCAAATGCGCGCCCTGTTCATCGCCCCACCAGCGAATGCGGATATTGCCTTCGGCCGGGGTGTACTTCACCGCGTTGAACACCAGATTGGAAAACGCGCTGCGCAATTCCGCTTCACTGCCCTTGAGCAGGATGGTCGGGTCGGCCTCCAGAGTGATGTGCTGGTTTTTCTGGCCGGACAGTTGCTGCGCATCGCCCTTGATCGATTGCAGCAAGCCGTCGATGGCCACGGGCTGGTTGTCCGATGGGTAATCGGTGGCTTCCAGTTTGGCCAGCAACAGCAAGTCGTTGAGCAGGGTCTGCATGCGCCCGCCTTGCTGCTGCATCTGCTGCAAGGCGCGGGTCCAGCGCGGGTTCACCTCTTCGGCATTATCGAGCAGGGTTTCCAGATAGCCACAGATCACCGTCAGCGGCGTACGCAGCTCGTGGGATACGTTGGCGATGAAGTCCTTGCGCATCTGTTCCAGCTGATGGATGCGCGTCACGTCGCGCACCAGCATCAAGTGCTCGTTGTTGCCGTAGCGGGTGATGTACAGCTGGATGCGCACGCGGTCATTGGTCGGCGAGGGGATTTCCAGCGGTTCGCTGTAGTTGTCCTGCTCGAAGTATTCCTTGAAGCGCGGATGGCGCACCAGGTTGGTCACCGGCTGGCCACTGTCCTGCGGAGTCTTGAGGCCCAGCAGGGTTTCGGCGGCGCGGTTCCACCATTCCAGGTTGCCGTCGGTGTCGAGCATGATCACCGCGTCTTTCAGCGCGGCGGTGGATTCCTGGACGCGATCGATCACCGCTTGCAGACGCCCGCGTACCCGTTGGTCACGACGTTGCAGGTGGTAGATGCTGTCAAACACTTCGCCCCACAGGCCATAGCCATCGGGTGGCGCCTCATCGGGTTTGTGCAGGCGCAGCCATTCGTGCAGGCGCAGCAGTTGCTTGAGGGTCCAGGCCAGGTAGATGCCCAGGCCTGCGGCGAGGCTCCAGCCGTAGTAGCCGGTGATCAGGCCGATCACCAGGCAGGCGGTGACCAGCAGCAGCATGTGGCGAATCAGGGTGCCATGCCAGTTTTGGTTCACGTGACGCGCGTCCTTGTCAGAAAAGCAGCTTTTAGCTTGTCGCTTGAAGCTTGCAGCTCGTAGCTACCTTCATGCTTTGGTAGAAAAGCGGTATCCGGTGCCGCGCACGGTTTGTACCAGATTTTCGTAGGCATCGCCGAGGGCTTTGCGCAGGCGACGGATGTGCACGTCGACGGTGCGTTCCTCGACATAGACGTTGCCGCCCCAAACCTGATCCAGCAACTGGCCCCGGGTATAGGCGCGTTCCTGGTGGGTCATGAAAAATTGCAGCAGACGGTATTCGGTCGGGCCCATTTCCGCCGGTTTTCCATCGATGGTCACACGGTGGCCGATCGGGTCGAGCAGCAAGCCGCCGACTTCGATCGGCGCTTCGCCATCGGTAGGGCCGGCGCGGCGCAACACGGCTTTGAGTCGCGCGACGAGCTCACGGGGGGAAAACGGTTTGGTGATGTAATCGTCGGCGCCCACTTCCAGGCCCTGGATCTTGTTGTCCTCTTCGCCCTTGGCGGTGAGCATGATGATCGGGATATCCCCGGTCAGTTCGTCGCGCTTGAGGCGGCGGGCCAGCTCGATGCCGGACGTGCCCGGGAGCATCCAGTCGAGCAGGATCAGGTCCGGCTTGCGGTCGACGATAATGGCATGCGCCTGCTGGGAGTTCTCCGCTTCCAGGCAGTCATAGCCGGCCATTTCCAACGCAACGGCGATCATTTCGCGAATGGGCGCTTCGTCGTCGACGATCAGAATGCTCCTGCCAACCATGCCTTAATCCTCTTGTCATTTAACTGTCTTGCGCCGCATTAGATAACGGAATTATTGCAGTCGTGTGACAGTATTTTAGTCGACCGGCGATTGCCATGATCCTGGGCTAAGCTCTAAGTCCGAATCCTGACAACCGCAAAAGGAAGGTTTCCATGAATCACATTGCTCAATCCTGGAAGGCACTGCTGGTTACGGCGGCGCTAACGCTGCCGACGCTGGCCTTGGCCGCCGACCCGGCGATGATGAAAGACGGCATGATGGTCGATCACAATGGCATGACCCTGTACACGTTCGACAAGGACTCGGGCGGCAAGTCGATGTGCAACGACGAGTGCGCGAAGAACTGGCCACCGATGATGGCGCCGGCGGGCGCCACGGCCGAGGGCAAGTGGAGCGTCATCAAGCGAGATGACGGGAAGATGCAGTACGCCTATGACGGCAAGCCGCTTTACACGTTTGTGAAGGACAAGAAGCCGGGAGACATGACGGGCGACAAGATGAAGGACGTGTGGCACGTCGTTCACGAGTCGCAGAAGTAACCGCTCTTCTGCAGGCGCAAGGCTTGCCCGCGATAGCGATCTTGAAGGCGCCATCGCGGGTAAGCCTTGCTCCTGCGTAACGCAGTTCAAAGACAGGCCTTGGGTCAGCGCAACGCGTAATCCAGCACAATCCCGACAAAAATCGCCAACCCTGCCCAATGATTGTGCAAAAACGCCTTGAAACAGCGCATGCGATCCTTGTCGCGGGTGTACCAGAACTCCCAGGCAAAGCAGCCTGCCGCCACCACCAACCCCAGGTGGAACCAGCCGCCGAGTTCGAATCGGGAGCCCGCCAAGAGCAAGCAGGCCAGTGCCAGGCCTTGCAAGGTCAGGATGATCACCCGGTCCGCGTCGCCGAACAGGATGGCCGTGGACTTCACGCCGATCTTCAAGTCGTCATCACGGTCGGTCATCGCGTAATAGGTGTCGTAGCCCACCGTCCATAACAGGTTGGCGATCCACAGCAGCCACGCTGCAGCCGGCAGTTCCCCGGTCTCGGCGGTGAAAGCCATCGGCATGCCCCAGGAAAACGCCGCGCCCAGCACCACTTGCGGGTAATAGGTGTAGCGCTTCATGAACGGGTAGGTGAAGGCCAGCGCCAAACCGCCCAGCGACAACCAGATCGTCGGAGCATTGGTGCACAGCACCAGCAGGAAACTCACGCCCATCAAGAGCGCGAAGAACACCAGCGCCTCTTTCGAGCTGATCTTGCCGCTGGCCAGCGGACGTTGCGCAGTACGTTTGACGTGGCCATCGACCTTGCGGTCGGCCCAATCGTTGATCACGCAGCCGCCGGCGCGGGTCAGCACCACGCCAAGGACGAAAATTACGATGTTGGCCAGCGAAGGCGAGCCCTTACCGGCAATCCACAGCGCCCACAGCGTCGGCCACAGCAGCAGGTAGATGCCGATCGGCTTGTCCATGCGGGTTAGTTGAATGAAGTCCCAGGCCCGAGGGTTCAAGCGATTCAGGGACTTGAGCAGGCTCTGGTACATCAACGGCTCTCCGGTTGGACGCCGGCAGCGTTCCACAGGGACGGAAGGAAAATCTCGGCCACGAGTATGCTCAATGCGCCACGGTCGAAGCGCGAACGGCGGCCCCATAATTCAGGAGCCCGCACTTCGTTCGGCAACCATTCCTGGGGGTAGTGGCAAACCTCGATGGCCTGACGCTGGAACGCTCGGTCACAAAACAGCAATTCGCCCAGGGATCGGCTGCCCAATTCATCCATATGCAAGCCATCGCCCTGCAATGCACTGCGCGACGCCACACTTCGGGCAAACACCAGCGCTTGACCATGACCTCGCAAATACACCTCGCGCACCCAGCCTTCAGTACCTTCGGCAAGGTCCAGCGCGAGGCATTCGTCTGCGCGCAGGGCCTGCCAGCCTTCGAACAGCGGCGTGACGCTGAAGGCATCGTTGGTCAGTTGAACAAGGCGCCTGGTCAGCGAGCCATCATCGAACAACCAGTCGAGGACGGACATGTCGGGCTGAGGCGTCAGCCGGCTTTGGGGGAGCCAGAGTGCGAGCGGGGAGAGGCGTTCTGTGTGTTGCACAATGAGTCATTATTGGCAGCAAAGGAGGCGCCGAGCTTAACATGTCAGCCTGTGAATTTGAGTGATCCGCCCAGCCGTTGCGCCGAACAGGCTTGCATCTGCCCGGCCCCCTCTATACAAAACGCCCTGGGCCGGACGGCAGAGCTGCAAGCATCGACCGTCCGAGCCGGCAAAACGCCTGAACTGAGGAAGTACCTGAATGAAAAAGTGGCAATGTGTGGTCTGCGGCCTGATCTACAACGAAGCCGACGGCTGGCCGGATGACGGCATTGCGCCGGGCACCCTGTGGCAAGACGTGCCGGAAGACTGGCTGTGCCCGGATTGTGGCGTCGGCAAAATGGATTTCGAAATGATCGAAATCAACTAAGACCTTCAGAGGAGTAAGGAATGAACGCACCTGTCGTGATCGTCGGCACTGGCCTGGCGGGCTACAACCTGGCCCGGGAGTTTCGCAAACTCGATAGCGAAACCCCGCTGCTGCTGATTACCGCCGATGACGGGCGCTCCTACTCCAAACCGATGCTCTCCACCGGTTTTGGCAAAAACAAGGACGCCGACGGACTGAGCATGGCCGAACCTGGCGCCATGGCCGAACAGTTGAAGGCCGAAGTGCGCACCCA
>NZ_RCNW01000533.1:0-11275 GCF_004307605.1 Pseudomonas sp. Sample_24 | reverse complement strand
CGAACGCATATCAAACCCCCGCCCAATTAATATTGTACGAACCCGACACCCCCTTCCAATACTTCCCCCCAAGCAGCCAGCGTCCCGAGCCGGATGCGACCAGGCGAGGGAATGCGTGAGTCTTTGCGCATAGAAATGGCCGATTGCCCGGGACGTGGCTGCTGTGAACCGCAAGGTTCCCTTCCCCGCTATCAGGAGATCGACTTCAATGATCATCGATATCAGCTGCTATCCCACCGATCTGGTGGACCTCGCCTGGAGGCATGACGGTGACCCGTTCACCGGCGAGCGTCTGCTGGAGATGATGGATGGCCCGTACATGGTCAACGGCAAGCCTCGCCGCATCGACAAAGCCTTCATCCAGCCACCGCAGGGCAACACCATCTACACCTGGACCGACGGCGACCTCAGCGGCCGCGAGTCCATCGACGCGTACATGGCCTACACACTGAAAATGGTCCAGACCTACCCGGACCGCTTCATCGGCTGCTTCGTCTACAACCCGCGCTGCGGCGTGGAAAACGGCGTCGAGGCGATCGAACGCTACGTCAAGGAACACGGTTTCAAGATGGTCCAGATGCAGGCCAACATGCACGCCTACCGCCCGGACCGTGCGCTGGACTGGGTGCGCCCGGCCTTCGAGAAATGCGCCGAGCTGGGCATCCCGGTCAAGCTGCACACCGGCGACGGGCCTTACAGCATCCCCTCGGAATGGGTGCCGATGATCAAGGAGTTCCCCAACGTCGATTTCATCATGGCGCACTTTGGCGTGCAGACCGGTGGCGTCTACGTGTTCGAACCGATGCAATGGGCGATGGAGCTGCCCAATGTCTACTGCGAATCGGGCTGGTGCCTGCAATCACGGATCGTCGAATTCGCCAAGGTCCTGCCGACCCACAAGATTCTGTTCGGCACCGACACCCCGCCGAACGAACCGGGCATGTGGCTGCGCCTGCTCGAAGTGTTGTGCCACGAGCCGCCGCAGGGCCTGAACCTCGACGAGGACACCCTGGAAGAATACCTGGGCAACAACACTGCCCGGATGATCGGCCTCGAACCGACCCCGCCGCCACGCTCGGTCAGCGAAGCACAGGCGCAACTCAAGCGTCCCGTCACCACGCAACTGGCCAGGAGCTGAACCGATGATTATCGATACCCATCTGCACCCCACCAACCTGGTCGACGAGGCCTGGCGCCACACCGGCGAACCGTTCACCGGCGAGCGCATGCTCAAGCTGATGGACGGCCCTTACATGATCAATGGCAAACCGCGCCGTATCGACATGGGCTTCATCCAGCCGCCACCGGGCAACACCGGTTATCGCGACGGTAACCGTCGGGGCCGCGAGGGCGTGCGCGATTACATGTCGTACGTCGCTGAGTTGTGCGTGAAGTACCCGGACCGCTTCATCGGCAACTTCAACTTCAACCCGCGCTGGGGACCGGAAAACGGCGCGGCGGAGCTGGAATTCCATATCAAGGAATACGGCTTCAAGATGCTCAAGCTGCACGCCAACATGCACGGCTATCGCCCGGACCGGGCGCTGGACTGGCTGCGTCCGGCCATGAAAGTCTGCGCCAAGTACAACATCGTGGTGCTGATCCACACCGGTGACGGGCCGTACACCATTCCGACGATGTTCTACCCGATCATCCGTGAGTTCCCGATGGTCAACTTCATCATCGGCCACTTCGGCATCCAGACCGGCGGCAACTACTCATTCGAGGCGTTCTGGATGGCCATGGACACGCCAAACGTCTACTGCGAATCCGGCTGGTGTTTCCAGTCGCGGATCGTCGAGTTCGCCAAGGACCTGCCACGCAACAAGATCGTGTTCGGCACCGATTCGCCACCGAACGAACCGGGCATGTGGCTGCGCGAACTGGAAGTGTTGTGCTCACCCGCACCGCAAGGCCTGGGCATCGACGAGGACCACCTTGAGGATTACCTGGGCAACAACATCGCCCGGCTGTGCGGCATCGAACCGACGCCGCCGCCCAAGGACCTGATCGAGGCGGACATTCGTCTGACCACGACGTACCTCTAACCCGCAAAACCTGTAGGAGCGAGCCTGCTCGCGATGGAGGTCAACGATGACGCCGTGCTGTCTGGAATCCCGCGTTGTCTTTAAAACCATCGCGAGCAAGGCTCGCGCCTACATGGAGGTGAAACCATGACCCTCTCGACGCTCGGCGATACCCAGGATTTTCACGACTTTCTAGATGCCTATCGCCGGCAGTACCCGGACGATGTGCTGGCCGTCCAACATTGCCTTTCTGCCGATCAGGACGTCACCGCCCTGGTCGATGCCTTGACCTCACAAGGTCGCGATCCCCTGCTGATTTGCGAAAAAGTCGGCAACTTCGGCGCCCCCGTGGTCACCAACCTGTTCGCTTCCCGCAGCCGAATCGCCCGGATGTTCGGCGTTGCCCCGGCGCAACTGCACGAAACTTTCCAGCAACGCGCCAATAACCCCATCGCCCCGCGCTACGTGGAAAGCGGCCCAGTGCTGGATGAAATCTTCGAAGGCGAAGCCGTGGACCTGGCATTGCTGCCGATGCTCAAGCATTTCGCCAGTGACCGCGGGCCATACATCACCAACGCGATCATCATCGCCGAAGACCCGCTCACCGGCATCGCCAACATGAGCTATCACCGCTCGATGCGCCATGCCCGGCAGACCCTGGCCACCAGCCTGCATTCGCGCGGCCACTTGTGGCGCATGCTGCAAACCGCCCGCGAGCGTGGCGAAGAATTGCGCGTGGCCATGGTGGTCGGTGCGCACCCATTGTTCATGCTCGCCGCTGCCGCACGCTTGCCCTTCGGCAGCGATGAGCGCGCAGTGGCCGGGGGCTTGTTCGGTGCGCCGCTCGAGCTGGTGAAAACCCCGCGCTATGGCATCGGCGTGCCGGCGTACGCGGAATTCGTCCTGGAAGGCGCCATTGACCCGGCGGCCTATGCCGAAGAAGGTCCGTTCGGTGAATTCAGCGGCTATTCCTCGGATCGCTCGACCAACAATGTGCTGCGGGTCGACACCCTGATGCGGCGCAAGGACGCCTGGTTGGTGGATGTGGTCGGTGGTCGTTATGCCGAGCACCTGACCCTGGCGCGACTGCCAAGGGAAGCGGAGATGAGTGAAAAGCTCAAGGCCCGTTTCCCCGCCGTGACGGCCGTGCATTACCCGAATTCCGGCACGCATTTTCACTGCTACGTGGCGCTGGACCAGAGCCGTGACGGCGAGGCACGGCAGATCATGCTGGCGTTGCTCGGCTGGGACCCGTATCTGAAAACCGTGATCGCGGTGGACAGCGATATCGACATCAGCGACGACAGCCAGGTGCTGTGGGCGCTGGCCACCCACTTCCAGCCGCACCAGGACCTGTTCGTCATCGACGGTTTGCCCGGCAGCCCGCTGGACCCTTCCTCCTCGGTCAACGGCACCACTTCGCGCATGGGCCTGGACGCTACGCGCGGTTCAGGATTCGACGGGATCAAGGCGCAGCTCGACCAGGATGTGCTGGAGCGCGCGCGCAATCTGCTCAGGAGCTTTGCGTCATGAATCGCCAGCGCATGGTGGTGGGCATCAGCGGTGCATCGGGTTTCATCTATGGCGTGCGCCTGCTGCAATTGCTCGCCGAACTGGGCATCGAAAGCCACTTGATCATCAGCCGCGCGGCGCTGCTGACCATGGCCCACGAAACCGACTACAAGCTGGCCGACGTCACTGCGCTAGCCAGCCACTACCACCGCGCTGACGATGTGGCCGCCGGGATCGCCAGCGGTTCGTTCCGCTGCCTGGGCATGGTCGTTGCGCCGTGTTCCATGCGCACCCTGGCGGAAATCGCCACCGGCACTTCATCGGGCCTGATCGGTCGCGCGGCCGACGTCACACTCAAGGAGCGCCGCACGCTGGTGTTGATGGCCCGGGAGACTCCGCTGACCCTCGCCCATCTGCGCAACATGACCGCCGTGACCGAAATGGGCGGCATCATCGCCCCGCCCGTCCCGGCCTTCTACGCCCGCCCGCAAGACCTTGCGCAAATGGTCGATCACAGCCTCGGCCGGGTCCTCGATCTGTTTGGGCTCGATGCGGGCACTGCGATGCGCTGGGGCGAACACACAAAACCCTGTGGGAGCGAGCTTGCTCGCGATAGCGGTAGATCAGTTGCCATCTCTGCTGAATGAAATACCGCAATCGCTGGCAAGCCAGCTCCCACAGTGGATCGCATTCCGACAAATAACACAGGCAAGGAGCATCACATGAACACGCCCTTCAACGCCCCGACCCCGAACACCAAAATCCCGGTGACCATCCTCACCGGGTTCCTCGGCGCCGGCAAAACCACCCTGCTCAACTACATCCTTAAAGAGAACCATGGCCGAAAAATCGCCGTGATCGAAAACGAATTCGGCGAAGTCGGCATCGACGGTGATTTGGTGCTCAGCTCCGAAACCGAAGAAATCTACGAGATGGTCAACGGCTGCGTGTGCTGCACCGCCGAAGTCCGCGAGGATTTGGTGCGCATCGTCCGCGAACTGGTGGCGCGCCCGGTGCGGCTCGATCACATCCTGATCGAAACCAGTGGCCTGGCTGACCCGTATCCGGTGGCCCAGAGCTTTTTCATCAATGACCCGATTGCCGATGAAGTCGAACTCGACGCCATCGTCACCATGGTCGACGCCAAGCACATCGCCCAGCACCTGGAAGACCTGCAACTCGATGGCGTGGACAATCAGGCGGTGGACCAGATTGTCTGCGCCGACCGTATTGTCATCAACAAGGTCGACCTGGTCAGCGCCGCCGAAGTGGCGTCCCTGAGCGACAAGATCCGCGGCCTCAACGCCACGGCGGATCTGGTGACTTGCAGCTACGCCGAAATCGACTTGACCAGGATCCTCGGCATCGGCGCCTTCGAGTCCACGCAAAAACTCATGGAAATCGGCGCCGAGCACGATCATCACGCCGATGAGCACCATCACGATCATGACGATCTGGATCATGACCACGACCCAAGCGTGTCGTCGGTAGGCATCGCCGTGGACGGCGCGGTCAACCTGGGCGACTTCCACCGCTGGATCACCCAGTTGCGCACCGAGCAGGCCGACAACCTGTACCGCATGAAAGGTGTGCTGGCGGTCGCCGATCAGGATCAGCGTTATGTGCTGCAGGGCGTGCACAGCCTCGTCGAGTTCCGCGCATCAACCCTGTGGGGCAGCGAACCGCGCTCCAGCAAGATCGTGTTCATCGGCCGCGACCTGGACCGCGCAGCGTTGAACCAGGGCTTTGCCGCCTGCCTGGCAGGCTGAACAAAGGCATCGGAGCCGGTGGATGGCGGTTCCGGGGCACACGAATGACTGATGCCAGTCCGAAAGAACGCCGCAAAACCTGTGGGCGCTGGCTTGCCAGCGATAAGGGCGGACAGTCACTTTCTTTTCGACTATCAGACCGCTATCGCTGGCAAGCCAGCTACCACAGTGATCGATGGCGTTCCCGCAATTGGCATCAGAACGAATACCCCTCTCTACAGCATAAAAACAGCAAGAGGTGTTTCCCCATGTCGTCAGCCACTACCCCTGCAAAACCCGTCACCCTCCATCCCGTCGACCAGGTGTTATCGGTACGACAAATGCTCACCCTCGGCCTGCAACACATGGCCGTCTCGTACATCGGCGCCATCGCCGTGCCGTTGATTGTCGCCAGCGCCTTGAAGATGTCACAGGCCGACACGGTGGTGTTGATCAGCACCACGCTGTTCTGTTCCGGCATCGCCACCCTCCTGCAAACCGTCGGTTTCTGGAAATTCGGCGTGCGCCTGCCGATCCTCCAGGGCGTGGCCTTCAGCAGCGTCGGCCCCGTCATCGCCATCGGCAGCAACCCGGAGGTCGGTTTCGCCGGGGTTTGCGGGGCGGTGATCGGCGCGGGGATTTTCACCATGCTCGCCGCGCCGTTCGTGGGACGCTTGCGGCGGTTCTTTCCGCCGGTAGTCACCGGGTGCATTGTCACGGTGATCGGCTTGCAGCTGTTTCCGATTGCCTATGAGTGGGTCGGCGGCGGGCGTCATGCCGCTGATTTCGGCGCACCGGCCTACCTTGCGGTGGCAGCGGTGGTGTTGCTCACCATCCTGCTGGTCAACCGCTATGGCAGCCCGATGCTGCGCAACATGGCGGTGCTGGTGGGCATGCTGGTGGGTGCGGGGCTCGCCTATGGGCTGGGCATGGGCAGCTTTCACAGCGTGCAGGAATCCCCCTGGCTGACCGTGCCCTACCCGTTCTATTTCGGCCTGCCGACCTTCAGCCTGATCCCCATTGCCACCATGGTGGTGGTGATGATCGTGCAGATGGTCGAGTCCATGGGCCTGTTCGTGGCCATCGGCGACATCGTCGACAAACCGGTGGAAGACAAACAGGTGATCAACGGCCTGCGCGCCAACGGCCTGGCCAGCACCATCGCCGGGATGTTCGCTGCGTTTCCGTTCATTGCCTTCATGGAAAACGTCGGTCTGGTGATCCTCACCGGCGTGCGCAGTCGTTGGGTGGTGGCCGTCAGCGGCTTGTTGATGTGCTCGGTGGCCCTGGTGCCCAAGGCCGGCGCGATCATTGCGTCGATGCCGACCGCGGCGCTTGGCGGAGCCGGGATTGCCATGTTCGGTGTGGTCGCGGCGGCAGGCATACAGACCCTGGCCAAGGTCGACTACGAGCGCAATCGCTACAACGTGCTGATCGTCGGTTTCACCATCGCCGCCGCCCTGGTGCCGGTGCTGGCCCCGGCCTTGTTCAAGCAACTTCCCGAGTGGTCGCAGCCGTTCCTGCACAGCAGCGTGGTGATCGCCTGCCTGGTGTCGGTGTTGCTCAACGCCGCTCTCAACGGTGTCAGCGTGCCTGATGCCGCCACCAGCAAATCCGCTTCCCACAGCCTCTGACTGGAGCCACTCATGACTCAACTGCAAAACATCCTGATCAAAAACCCGCAGGCGGTGATGACCGGCCTGCGCGGCCCGCGTGCCCGGGCCGGTGCCGTGGACATTCGAATCGTCAACGGGCGCATCGCCGAAATGGCTGCCAACCTCGAAGCGCAACCCGGTGAACGGGTCATCGATGCGCGTCACTCGGTGGTCTATCCGGGCTGGATCAACACCCACCATCACCTGTTCCAGAACCTGCTCAAAGCCGTGCCGGAAGGTTTGAATCAAGACCTGCAAGGCTGGCTGGCCAGCGTGCCCTACCCACGCCTCAACCGATTCACGCCACAACTGGCGCGCATCGCCGCACGACTGGGAATGGCCGAGTTGCTGCTCTCGGGGGTAACGACCTGCGCCGATCACCACTACCTCTATCACGCCCACGGCACCACCGAGACCGGCGACCTGTTGTTTGACCTGGCCGATGAATTCGGTCTGCGTTTTGTGCTGTGCCGGGGCGGTGCGCTGGAGTCCGCCAGCGCCCATCCCGGATTCTCGAAAACCGCGCTGCAACCGGAAACCCTGGAGCAGATGGTCGGCGATATCGAACGCCTGAAGTCGCGGTATCACCAGGACACTCCGGATGCGATGCGCCGGGTGGTGGTGGCACCGACGACTCCGACTTTTTCTCTGCCGCCCACCCTGCTGCGGGAACTGGCGCACACGGCCCGTGGCCTCGGTTTGCGCTTGCACACGCACCTGTCCGAGACGCAGAACTACGTGAATTTCTGCCGCGAAAAGTACAACTGCCTGCCGGTGGAGTTCGTCGCCGAGCACGAATGGCTCGGCCCGGACGTCTGGTTCGCCCATGCGGTGCACCTGCAACCCGCTGAAATCCGCATGCTCGCGCAAACCGGCACCGGCGTTTCCCACTGCCCGGTGAGCAATGCGCGTTTGGGCAGCGGCGTTGCGCCAATCCCGCAGATGTTCGAGGCGGGCGTACCGATCTCACTTGGCGTCGATGGCGTGGCCTCCAACGAGTCAGGGAGCATGGTCGGTGAAGCCAACACCGCGTGGTTGATTCACCGGGCGGAACAAGGCGCATCAGCCACCACGGCCGAAGATGTCATTCACTGGGGTACGGCAGGTGGTGCGCAGGTGCTCGGGCTGGGCGCGGTCGGCACGCTTGAAGTGGGCCAAGCGGCGGACCTGGTGGTTTATGGCCTGGACCATCCGCGGTTCTTCGGCTTCCACGACATTGCCGTGGCGCCCGTGGTGGCGGGTGAACCGATCGCGGTGCGCTACAGCCTGGTAGGCGGTCGCGTGGTGGTCGATGACGGTGTGATTCCGGGGCTGGATGTACAGCGGATGCGCGCCGAGGCGTGGGATGGGGTGAGGCAGTTGATGAACGTCGACGAATAACCCCCCCGCCGCACCTGTCCCCCTGTAGGAGCGAGCCGGATCCGGGCGGCTCGCTCCTACAGGGTTTACCGCTCAGCCTTCGCCACCGCTGCCGAAGCCGCCAGCATCGCCCGCAACAGCACCGCGCAGCCGGCGGCCAGGTCATCGGGTGCGGCGTTTTCGATTTCGTTATGGCTGATGCCACCTTCGCAAGGCACGAAGATCATGCCGGCCGGGCCGAGTTCGGCAAGGAAGATCGCGTCGTGGCCTGCGCCACTGACGATGTCCATGTGCGACAGGCCCAGGCCTTGAGCGGCACCGCGCACGGCTTCGACGCAACCTTTGTCGAAATACAACGGCGGGAAGTCGGCGGTGGGTGTCAGTTCATACGTCAGGCCATGTTCTTCGCAGGTGGTCTCGATGACTTCGCGGACTTCGGCGATCATCGAGTCCAGGCGTGCCGGTTCCAGGTGGCGGAAATCCAGAGTCATGCGCACTTCACCGGGAATGACATTGCGCGAACCGGGATAGGCTTGCAGGCAGCCAACGGTGCCGCAGGCGTGAGGTTGATGGCCGAGTGCGGCACGATTGACCGCACCGACAATCACCGCGGCGCCGACCAGGGCGTCCTTGCGCAGGTGCATCGGCGTCGGCCCGGCGTGGGCTTCGACACCGCGCAGTTTCAAGTCAAACCATTTTTGCCCGAGGGCGCCCATCACTACGCCGATGGTTTTGCGTTCGTCTTCGAGGATCGGGCCTTGCTCGATGTGTGCTTCGAAGTAAGCCCCGACCTTGTGCCCGCTGACCTTGCGCTCCCCCGCATAACCAATGGCGTTGAGCGCCTCACCCACCGTCACGCCCTCGGCGTCGACCTTGGCCAGGGTTTCTTCGAGGGTGAATTTTTCCGCGAACACCCCGGAACCCATCATGCATGGCGCGAAGCGCGAGCCCTCTTCGTTGGTCCAGACCACCACCTCCAGCGGCGCCTCGGTCTCTATCTGCAAATCGTTCAGTGTGCGCAGTACTTCAACGCCGGCCAGTACGCCGAAACAGCCGTCGAACTTGCCGCCGGTGGGTTGGGTATCGATGTGACTGCCGGTCATCACCGGTGGCAGGTTCGGGTTACGTCCTGCACGGCGGGCGAAAATGTTGCCGACGGCGTCGATGCTGACAGTGCAGCCTGCCTCCTCGCACCATCTGACAAAGATGTCCCGGGCCTGTCGATCCAGATCGGTCAGGGCCAGGCGACAAACGCCGCCCTTGACCGTGGCGCCGAGTTTGGCCAACTCCATGAGCGACTGCCATAGACGATCGCGATCGATGTGCTGATGGGTGGACTGCAGAACGTCAACGGCCGCGTTCATGGGGATCTCCTCAGGCTGTTCTTATCAATTTGTTCAGTTCAATTCTGCGCTGTGCTTTAGGCCGCCATCGCTGGCAAGTCGAATCGTCGCACCGCAGCTCCCACAGGGTTTTGTGAACACCCGAGAAACTTGTGGGAGCTGGCTTGCCAGCGATGAGGCCCTCCTTCACACCGCAGTCTTCGCAACAGACGGGCTGGGGCGCATCACACTCAACCCGTAATAAATCAACCCGCCCAGCGCCGAGCCGGTAAACCAGCCATAACTGTAGAACCAGCTGAACGCGTCGCTGCCCAGCGACAACAACGTCAGCACTACGGGCACACCAAACGCGATGAAGCCGCTCCAGTTCCATGCCGGATAGACGTCATCGCGGTACAGCCCGGCGAGATCCAGTTGCTGTTTCTTGATCAGGAAATAGTCCACCACCATGATCCCTGCGATCGGCCCAAGCAGGCTGGAATACCCGAGCAGCCAATTGGAGTAGACGGTTTCCAGACTGATGTCCGAGACGATCAGCCCTAGCTTTTTCAGCAGTTCATGGGCCATCAATGCCAGACCGACAAACCCGGTCAGCAGCACGGCGTTGGTGCGGTTGATCACCTTGGGCGCGATATTCTGGAAGTCATTGGTCGGCGACACGATGTTGGCGGCGGTATTGGTTGACAGTGTGGCGATGATGATCAGCGCCATCGCCAGCGCCACCCACATCGGGCTCTGGATGTGGCCGATCAGGGTCACTGGATCGGACACGGTCACCCCCACCAGTTTCACCGAAGCCGCGGTCATCACCACGCCCAGGGACGCGAACAGAAACATGGTCAGCGGCAGACCGATGATCTGCCCGACGATCTGATCCTTCTGGCTTTTTGCGTAGCGACTGAAGTCCGGAATGTTCAGCGACAAGGTGGCCCAGAAGCCGACCATCGCCGTCAGCCCGGCCGCGAAGTAACTCGCCACGCCAGCGCCTTCGGGACGCTTGGCCGGGATCGCCAGCAATTCGGTCATCGAGACATTGGGCATCGCCCACACCAACAGACCCACTCCCACCGCTACCAACAACGGTGCAGAAAGGGTTTCCAGCCATTTGATCGACTCGGCGCCGCGAATCACCACCCACAGGTTCAGCGCCCAGAACACCATGAAACCAATCACTTCACCGGTGCCGCCCAGGGATTTCCAGCCCTCGAACACCGAACCGAGGAACAGATGAATCGCCAGGCCGCCAAACATCGTTTGAATGCCGAACCAGCCACACGCCACCAGCGCCCGGATCAGGCACGGAATGTTGGAACCGAGGATGCCAAAGGACGACCGCAGCAACACCGGAAACGGGATGCCGTACTTGGTACCGGGGAAGGCATTCAACGTCAGTGGAATCAGGACAATGATGTTGGCAAACAGAATCGCCAACAGCGCTTCGCCGACGCTCAGGCCGAAGTACGCGGTCAACACGCCGCCCAGGGTATAGGTCGGCACGCAAATCGCCATGCCGACCCACAGTGCGGTGATGTGCCATTTGTTCCAGGTTCGTTCACGCACCTTGGTCGGCGCGATATCGTGGTTGTAACGGGGACTGTCGAGGACATCGCTGCCGGCTTCGAGCTCGAACA
>NZ_RCNW01000319.1:0-11422 GCF_004307605.1 Pseudomonas sp. Sample_24 | reverse complement strand
GCTGGATCGTCGAGATTCTCGCGCTGTATTGCGCCCTCGGCATGCGCAGCCTCGGTGAGCACGTCGAACCTGTAGCAAAAGCCCTGCGCAGCGATGATCTTGAAGAGGCACGCAAACGCGTGAGTTATCTGGTGAGCCGCAAAACCAGTGAGCTGGACAAAACCGAAGTCGCCCGTGCCGCCACCGAATCGGTACTGGAGAACGGCAGCGACGCGGTGTTCGCCGCCTTGTTCTGGTTCGCCGTGGCCGGTGCGCCGGGCGTAGTGCTCTACCGTTTGAGCAATACGCTGGATGCGATGTGGGGTTATCGCAACGAACGCTTCGAGCGTTTCGGATGGGCCGCGGCAAAGATCGATGACATCCTCAATTACATTCCTGCGCGTCTGGTGGCGATGACCTACGCGCTACTGGGCAAAACCCGACTGGCCTGGAAATGCTGGCGTACCCAGGGACCAACCTGGGACAGCCCGAATGCGGGTCCAGTGATGGCGGCGGGGGCCGGCGCGCTGGGCGTCGAATTGGGCGGGCCGGCGATTTATCACGGCGAACGGCATGAGCGTCCGCAACTGGGCGAAGGTGCGCCGGCGGACGCGGACTCCATCGACCGTGGCTGGCAATTGGTCCAGCGCGGCGTATGGTTATGGCTGCTGATTCTCTGCGTGGGGGCTGAATTTTATGCTTGAACACGGTGGACGGTTGCGCAAGGCGGCGCTCGAATACGGCATCGAGGAAGCCGATTGGCTTGATTTGTCCAGCGGTCTCGCGCCCTGGCCGTTTCCAGTCCCCGATATCCCGCTGCGCGCCTGGGCGCGGTTGCCAGAGGCCGACGATGGCCTGGAGCAGGCCGCCTGCGATTACTACGGCACCTTGCAGGCATTGCCAGTGGCCGGTTCGCAAATGGCTATCCAGCTGCTGCCGCGTTTGCGGCGGGTCGGCAAGGTTGGCGTACTGTCGCCGTGTTACGCTGAACATGCCGAAGCCTGGCGTCGCAACGGCTACATCGTGCGAGAAGTGCTGGAACAGGAAGTCGATTTCTTCCTCGACAGCCTCGACGTGCTGGTGGTGGTCAACCCGAACAATCCTACCGGGCTGAGCCTGACGCCCGCCCGATTGCTGGACTGGCACACGCGCCTGGCACAGCGTGGAGGCTGGTTGGTGGTGGACGAAGCGTTCATCGACAACACGCCGCACTTGAGCCTGGCACCGTTTGCCCATCAGGTCGGCCTGATCGTACTGCGCTCGTTCGGCAAGTTTTTTGGCCTGGCCGGCGTGCGTCTGGGATTTGTGCTGGCCGAGCGCAAGTTGCTCAAGTTGCTCGCTGAACAGGTAGGGCCGTGGGCCGTCAGCGGTCCGACCCGTGTGTTGGGCCAATCGTGCCTGCGTGATACCGAAGGACAAACGCAGCAACGGATACGGGCCGAAGAGGCCAGCGAGCGGTTGGCGTCGTTGCTCGAGCGTCACGGTTTCAAACCGCAGGGTGGTTGCGCGCTGTTCCAGTGGCTGATCACTGATCGCGCCGAAGAGCTCCACGAGTTCATGGCCCGTCGCGGCATTCTGCTGCGCTTGTTCACCCACAACAGCAGCCTGCGTTTTGGCTTGCCGGGAGATGAAGCCGATTGGGCGCGTCTCGACGCCGCATTCACTGCTTTATCCAAGGAACACCCATGACCACGCTGATGGTGCAGGGCACCACCTCCGATGCCGGCAAAAGCACCCTGGTGACGGCGCTGTGCCGCTGGGTCAAACGTCAGGGGGTGAGTGTGGTGCCGTTCAAGCCGCAGAACATGGCCCTCAACAGCGCAGTGACGGCCGACGGCGGCGAGATCGGCCGCGCCCAAGCCGTGCAGGCTCAGGCGGCGTTCCTCGAACCTCACACCGACATGAACCCGGTACTGCTCAAGCCCAACAGCGATACCGGCGCGCAGGTGATCATCCATGGCCGCGCGGTCACGACGATGAATGCCGTGGCCTATCACGACTACAAAGCTATCGCGATGCAAGCGGTGCTGGCCTCGCACGCACGATTGAGCGCGGCGTATCCGGTGGTGATGGTCGAAGGCGCGGGCTCGCCGGCCGAAATCAACCTGCGTGCCGGCGACATCGCCAACATGGGGTTCGCCGAAGCAGTGGATTGCCCGGTGCTGCTGATCGCCGATATCAATCGCGGCGGGGTTTTCGCGCATCTGGTGGGCACGCTGGAGCTGTTGTCAGCGAGCGAACAGGCACGGGTCAAAGGCTTCATCATCAATCGTTTTCGCGGTGACATTGCCCTGCTACAACCCGGTCTCGACTGGCTGGAACAGCGCACCGGCAAACCAGTGATCGGTGTGCTGCCTTATGTGATGGACCTGCACCTGGAAGCCGAAGACGGCATCGATCAGCGCCAGACCGACAAGGCCGAGCAAGTCCTGAAAGTGCTGGTGCCGGTGTTGCCGCGCATCAGTAACCACACCGATTTCGATCCACTGCGCCTGCATCCGCAAGTCGACCTGCAATTCATCGGCCCCGGTCAGGCGATTGCGCCGGCCGACCTGATCATTCTGCCCGGCTCGAAAAGTGTGCGCAGTGACCTCGCCTATCTGCGGGCTAACGGCTGGGAAACGGCGATCTCTCGGCACTTACGCTATGGCGGAAAAGTGTTGGGAATTTGCGGTGGCCTGCAGATGCTTGGCGAGCAAGTGCATGACCCGTTGGGCCTGGAGGGTGCACCCGGTTCCAGCGCCGGTCTGGGCTTGCTGGCATTTGAAACGCAATTGGAACAGGACAAACAACTGCGCAATGTGCGTGGGCGCCTGGCGTTGGAGAATGCTGAAGTCGTCGGCTATGAAATTCATGCGGGCGTGACCACCGGGCCGGCGCTGGAAAATGCGGCGGTGCAACTCGACGACGGTCGTTGCGACGGTGCCCGGAGCGTCGACGGGCAAATTCTCGGTACTTATCTGCATGGCCTGTTCGAATCACCGGCCGCTTGCAGTGCGCTGCTGCGCTGGGCGGGTTTGCAGAACGTGCAGGACGTCGATTACCACGGTTTGCGCGAGCGCGATATCGAGCGGCTGGCGGATTTGGTGGAGAAGCATTTGGATACCGCGCTGTTACGGGAACTCTGTGGGATCTGAGGTGATTGTGCTGGCCTCATCGCGGGCAAGCCTTGCTCCGACAATTTCGCGGCGAGCCGCAATTGTGTGGTTGACACAAAACTGTAGGAGCAAGGCTTGCCCGCGATGACGTCAGTCGATTCACCAATATTTATAGGAAGTAACCATGCTGCAACTGATCCTCGGCGGCGCCCGCTCCGGCAAAAGTCGCCTGGCCGAAAAACTGGCGGCTGACAGCCAATTGCCGGTGACCTACATCGCTACCAGCCAGCCGCTTGATGGTGAAATGAATGAGCGGGTCGCCCATCACCGCGCCCGTCGCCCAGCCGAGTGGAACCTCATTGAAGAACCGCTGCAACTGGCCCGCGTCCTGCGGGAAAACGCGCGCGCCGATCATTGCCTGTTGGTGGATTGCCTGACGCTGTGGCTGACCAACCTGCTGATGCTCGACGACGCTGAGCGCTTTTGCGCCGAACGTGATGCCTTGCTGGAGTGCCTGGTGTCGCTGCCGGGTGAAATCATTTTTGTCAGCAACGAGACCGGAATGGGTGTCGTGCCGCTGGGCGAATTGACTCGCCGCTTTGTCGATGAAGCCGGTTGGCTGCATCAAGCTCTGGCCGAACGCTGTCAGCGAGTCGTCCTGACCGTTGCCGGCTTGCCCCTGACTCTGAAAGGAACTGCGTTATGACCTCATCCTGGTGGCTGGCCCCTTGCAAACCGCTCGACACCCAAGTGCTCGAACTGGCGCAAGCGCGGCAACAGCAACTGACCAAACCGGCCGGTTCCCTCGGTCAGCTCGAGTCGCTGGCTGTTCAGCTGGCCGGCCTGCAAGGGCAGGTGAAACCCAGCCTGGATCAAGTGTGGATTGCGATTTTCGCCGGTGATCATGGCGTGGTCGCCGAGGGTGTGTCGGCGTACCCCCAGGAAGTCACAGGGCAAATGCTGCACAACTTCGTCAACGGTGGTGCGGCGATCAGCGTGTTGGCGCGACAGTTGGGTGCATCCCTGGAAGTGGTCGATCTCGGCACCGTAACGCCGTCGTTGAATCTGCCGAACGTACGTCATCTGAACATCGGCCCTGGCACGGCGAATTTCGTACAAGGGTCGGCGATGACTCAGGCGCAAGGCGAACTTGCGTTGCAGGCCGGTCGCGACAGCGTGTTGCGTGCCATCGCGACGGGCGCGCAACTGTTTATCGGTGGCGAGATGGGCATCGGCAATACCACCGCCGCCAGTGCCTTGGCCTGTGCCTTGCTCGATTGTCCAGTGATGCACCTGACCGGGCCGGGCACCGGGTTGAATGCACAAGGTGTCAGCCATAAGGCTCAAGTGATCGAGCGGGCGTTGACGTTGCACGCCGCTCAACGTGGCGATGCCTTGCTCACCCTGTTCAACCTCGGCGGTTTTGAAGTTGCAGCGTTGGTCGGGGCTTACCTGGCCTGTGCCCAGGAAGGCGTCGCGGTACTGGTGGACGGGTTCATTTGCAGCGTTGCGGCATTGGTCGCGGTGCGATTGAACCCGCAATGCCGTCCGTGGCTTTTGTTCGCTCATCGTGGCGCCGAGCCGGGTCATCGGCATGTTTTGGAAACGCTGAATGCCGAACCGTTGCTCGATCTCGGACTGCGACTGGGCGAGGGCAGTGGTGCCGCGTTGGCGGTGCCGTTGCTGCGCCTGGCGTGTGATCTGCACGGGCAGATGGCGACCTTCGCCGAGGCTGCCGTGGCGGATCGTCCGGCATGATTTTGCACCTGGATCTGTTGCGTCACGGTGAGACCGAACTCGGCGGCGGCCTGCGCGGCAGCCTCGACGATGCGCTGACCGAGGCGGGATGGGCGCAAATGCGCGCGGCGGTGCTCAGTCAGGGACCGTGGGATCGCCTGGTCAGCTCGCCATTGCAGCGGTGTGCGCGGTTCGCCCATGAGCTCGGTGAGCGATTGGCTTTGCCGGTCACGCTGGAAAAAGATCTGCAGGAACTGCATTTCGGCGCTTGGGAAGGGCAGAGCGCCGCCGAATTGATGAAAACCGATGCGCAGGCCCTGGGGCTATTTTGGGCTGATCCCTATGCGTTCACCCCTCCGGACGGTGAGCCGGTTGCGGATTTTTCTGCCAGGGTGCTTGCCGCCGTGGCGAGGTTGCAGGCCGCCTACGCCGGTGAACGGGTGTTGCTGATCAGCCATGGTGGCGTCATGCGTCTGCTGCTGGCCCAGGCACGGGGATTGCCGCGCGAGCAATTGCTGGGTGTCGAGGTCGGTCATGGTGCGTTGTTCTCGCTGTCGGTCGATGCCGATGGCGTGTTAAGGGAAGTGATCTGAGCATGTTGCCATTCTGGATCGCCCTGCAATTCCTCAGCAGTCTGCCGATCCGTCTGCCGGGAATGCCGACGCCTGAGCAGCTGGGACGCTCGCTGCTGTTCTATCCGCTGGTGGGGTTGTTGTTCGGCATCATTCTGTGGACGTTCAACTGGCTGATGCTGGGAGCGCCTTTGCTGCTGCATGCGGCCCTGTTGTTGACGGCTTGGGTCCTGCTCAGCGGAGCGTTGCACCTGGATGGCCTGGCCGACAGTGCCGATGCCTGGCTGGGCGGTTTTGGTGATCGCGAACGGACGTTGACGATCATGAAAGATCCGCGCAGCGGTCCGATCGCGGTGGTGGCGCTGGTGTTGGTGTTGCTGCTGAAATTCTGCGCGTTGCTGGCGCTGATCGAGCAGTCCCATGCGCTGGCCCTGATCATCGTGCCTCTGATCGGCCGAACTGCGTTGCTGGGGTTGTTCCTGACCACCCCTTATGTGCGCGCAGGCGGTTTGGGCCAGGCGCTCGCCGATCATCTTCCGCGCTCGGCGGGCAAGCAGATAATGGTCGCAAGCGCCGTGGTCTGTGTGCTGATTGCGGGGTTTGGCGGTGTTCTGGCGCTGGCCCTGGCGGCGGCAATGTTTGTCTGGCTGCGGCAGATGATGCTACGGCGATTGGGTGGAACCACGGGCGATACCGCCGGGGCGCTGCTGGAGCTGCTGGAAGTTGCAGTGCTGGTGGGCTTGGCGTTTTTCTGAACTTCACCCATCATGCGACTTGATTTAACACAACCGCGGGTATATACACGCACCATGCTCGAATCCCAATGTTTATGTATCAACCTGCGTCGCGCCGCCCGTGGCGTCAGCAGGCATTACGACGGCGCACTCGACGGCTTCGGGATCAATGTCGCGCAGTATTCTTTGCTGTGTAATTTGCAACGGCTGGATCAACCGAGCATTTCCACCCTCGCCGAAGCGATGGGGCTGGACCGCAGCACGCTGGGGCGCAATCTGCGTGTGCTGGAGGGCGAAGGGTTGGTGATGCTGGTCGAGGGCGAGGACATGCGCAATCGCATCGTCAGGCTGACCGAAGCCGGAGCAGAGCGTTTAAAAGCAGCCCTGCCGGCGTGGGAGGCGGCGCAACAGCGCTTGATCGATCGTCTGGGCGCTGAAAAGCGCGAAACATTACTGAAGTTGCTGGATGAACTGGCTTGATGCCAGTTTGTTCGATCTTAAGCGGGTATATACCCGCGACCGGAGAACAATAATGACATCAATGTGGCGTACATGTGGTTGGGTTCTGTTGGGGAGTGCGCTGATTCTTGCGTTGTCTCTGGGGGTGCGGCATGGCTTCGGGCTGTTCCTGGCGCCGATGAGTGCCGAATTCGGCTGGGGACGCGAGGTGTTTGCCTTTGCCATCGCCCTGCAGAATCTGATCTGGGGACTCGCACAGCCCTTTACTGGCGCGTTGGCCGATCGCTTCGGCGCGGCGAAAGTCGTGCTCATCGGCGGTGTGCTGTACGCCCTGGGTCTGGTGTTCATGGGCCTGTCGGATTCGCCGGCGACCCTGTCCCTGAGCGCCGGTCTGCTGATCGGGATTGGTCTGTCGGGTACCTCATTTTCAGTGATTCTCGGGGTGGTCGGGCGCGCAGTGCCGCCGGAAAAACGCAGCATGGGCATGGGCATTGCCAGCGCCGCCGGTTCGTTCGGTCAGTTCGCCATGCTGCCCGGCACGCTCGGATTGATTGGCTGGCTCGGTTGGTCAGCGGCGCTGCTGGCCTTGGGGCTGTTGGTGGCGCTGATCGTGCCGCTGGTGAGCATGCTCAAGGACAAGCCATTGCCAGTGCTTGGCCATGAGCAAACCCTCTCGGAGGCACTGCGTGAGGCCTGTTCTCACTCCGGGTTCTGGCTGCTGGCATTCGGTTTCTTTGTCTGTGGTTTTCAAGTGGTCTTTATCGGCGTGCACTTGCCAGCGTATCTGGTCGATCAGCATCTGCCTGCCACCGTCGGTACGACTGTTCTGGCGTTGATTGGCTTATTCAATATCTTCGGCACCTACACCGCCGGCTGGCTCGGCGGGCGCATGTCCAAGCCGCGTTTGCTTACCGGTTTGTACCTGTTGCGGGCCGTGGTGATCGCGCTGTTCCTGTGGGCGCCGGTGACAACGACTTCGGCGTACCTGTTCGGAATGGCCATGGGCTTCCTGTGGTTGTCGACGGTGCCGCTGACCAACGGCACCGTCGCAACCTTGTTCGGCGTACGAAACCTGTCCATGCTCGGAGGTATCGTTTTTCTCTTTCATCAACTGGGTTCGTTCCTTGGCGGCTGGTTGGGCGGGGTGGTGTACGACCGGACCGGGAGCTATGACTTGATCTGGCAGGTCGCGATTCTTCTGAGCTTGATGGCCGCCGCGCTGAACTGGCCGGTGCGTGAGCGACCGGTTGCGCGCCTGCAAACACAAATGAGCACGACATGAACAGTCTCTGGCCACGTATCACCATTCTTGCCGTCTGCGCCGGGTTGCTCGCTGTGGCCTGGTGGGGTTGGCATCAGGGCGGCCTGGCGTTGATGCAATTGGGCATGGGGGCGTGTTAGGACGCTTGCTAGCGGGAGGGCAGGACGAGTAACTTCGATGTCACCCGAATCACTCAAGGAAGCACCGATATGCTGATGCGCTGGTTGGCAGTTCCCGCGTTACTGGTAGCGTTTACCGGATTGGCTCAAGCGGCAGAGTGCCCGGCGCTGCTACAGGGCTCGTTGCCCAAGCTGCGTTCCAATGAGTCCATCGACCTGTGCCAGCGCTTCGCCGGCAAGCCGCTGGTGGTGGTCAATACGGCGAGCTTCTGTGGCTTCGCCCCGCAGTTCAAAGGTCTTGAGGCGCTCAATCAGCGCTATAAGGAACAAGGCTTGGAAGTGATCGGTGTGCCGTCCAATGACTTCAAACAGGAGTCCAAGGACGGTGCCGAGACTGCCAAGGTCTGCTACGTCAACTACGGCGTGACGTTCACCATGACCGAGCCACAGAAAGTCCGGGGCGACGATGCCACGAACTTGTTCAAGGTACTCGGCAAACAGTCGAAAAATCCGCCGAAATGGAATTTCTACAAATACGTGGTCGACCGTCAAGGCAAGGTGGTCGCCAGCTTCTCCAGCTTGACCAAGCCTGACGATCCCGACTTCATCGCCGCAGTGGAGAAGGCTCTGGCCTCGCCACCCCTGGCCTCCGCTCCCTGATCGACAGCCACAAAAAAGCCCCGCCTCTGTACCAGAGCGCGGGGCTTTTTTTGATTGCGCGGGCGAGGGGTCAGGCTCGCCGCGAATTATCAGAAACGGTAGGTCGCACCGACACCGAAACCGTTCGCCGAGTTTTCATACTTGGCGCTGTAGGCCTGACGGCCATTGCTGTTGTCGACGTTGACCGATTCTTCCCACAGGTAGGAGTACGCCACGTCGATGGTCAGGTCGTCGGTCGGGCTCCAGCCGGCGCCCAGGCTGAAAATCTTGCGATCGCCCGTCGGGATGCGTGGGGAGCGGTTTTCGTTGTTGGTTGGTGCCTGGTCAACCGAGAAACCGGTGCGCAGTACCCACTGCTTGTTCAGCTGATACGAAGCACCGATGGCGTGAGCCCAGGTGTCGTGCCAGTTCTGTTCTTCGGTGATGGTGCCAAGACCACGTGCGGCCAGGGCAGCAGGAACGCCTTCGTTTTCCACGGTGATTTCTTTCAGGCGGCTCCAGCGAGTCCAGGTGCTGCCTGCATAGAGAGTCCACTGGTCGTCGAGCTGGTGGGTAACCGAGAAGTCAACCGACTCGGGCGTGGTCAGGTCCAGGGAAGCATCGAACTTCTGGTTCGGATTCTGGCCCAGGGCGCCGAGCAGGCCGTAGTTGACCTTGGTGTCACCGTCGAGCTTGTACTTCACTTTCGAGTGGTAGGTCAGGCCGACGCGAGTGCTGTCGGTGGCTTGCACCAGGATACCGATGTTGTAGCCCAGAGCCGTGTCGTCACCCTTGATCTTGACTTCACCATCCGGTGCGCGCGGGTCCAGCGACAGGTTGGATTCCAGCTTGCCGTCGATACGGTTGATGGTCGGGCCGAAACCGATCGACACCTTGTCGTTGAAGGCGTAGCTGACGGTTGGCTGCAGGGTGATGATTTTGACTTCGCTCTTGCTGCCGAAGTAGCGGCCGGCAAAGCCGTTTTCATAATCGGTTACCAGGCCGAACGGTGCATAGACACCGAAACCGACTGCCCATTGGTCATCGAGAGGCTTGACGAAATAGCCCATCGGCACGCCCATGAAAGGGACCATGTCACCTTTGTTGGTGCCGCCATTCGGACGGGAGCTGGCATCGCTGATGTCGGTGTGTGCGTCGATGAATGCAACACCACCGGTTACTTGTTCACGCTTGAGGCGGGACATGCCCGCAGGGTTGCCCACAAGTGTGGATGCGTCGTCGGCAACGGAAGATCGCCCGGCAAAACCAGTACCCATCCCGCTGATGCTTTGTTCGTTGAGGGCAAAGCCACTTGCGAAGATCTGGGTGGATGCCATGGCAACGGCGAGACTAATGGTGGTTTTGAGCATTACTTTTTTCATTATTAGAACTCCTGGTGATCACCGGGGCGAAAATTACCAACATTTTCGTCCCAGCGCTATAGGCTGTATGGCTTGATTTAGAGCGGTTTTGTAGGACAATCCGACCAGATTCGCAGCGTATTGTGCGATCTTTGGATCCAGAGTGTGTTAGCAGGCAACCTGATTCAGTGGTGATACACAGGTTTGCCAAGCGAAGGTGAAGTCTCTCAGGCGACCTTGGGGCTGGAAGGTCTGGCGCCAGATTCGGGCCATTCCCAGCAGGTCGTCTGCTTCGGGGAGCGGGGTGTTCTGTTCTTCGACCATCAGCCAGGCGATGGCGGTGGCGTAACGCAGGTTGACGGTCAATTCGACGTGCGGGCCACTGAGAAAGGCATGTTGGCTGGCGAGGCCACGGACCAGGCTTGCGCGTTCGGGATCGAGCGCCAGGTAGTGGTCCCAAAGTGCCTGATGGCGAGGTTCGGCGATACGGTAGAGGCCGTGGCCACGGCGGTCGTGAAGGGCGGAACCAAGGGCTGACTGACTGGCGGCAATGCCCAGCAGCAGGGATTCGGCAGTTGCGCTATGGCGTCCAAGGTAGATCAGCGTCGGACGAATCACATAACGGCACAGTTCGCTGGCAGCGATACCCATAAAACCCTCGAAACCATGAATTGGACGGCGATACCTGAACAGGGCCTTGGCAGCAATGGATCGAATCAGGCTCGCCGAAAGCGGATCAAGCCGCTTGAGTTGAAGTGTAGTGTCATATTCGCTGCGTAAAGGACTGTTTTTAAAATATTTCCAGCTTCCAGTTATAACCGTTATATCGGTTGGTGCTTAACCGCTGTGCGGGCAAACTGAAATTTCAGGCAACAAAAAGCCCCGCTTTTGAGAGCGGGGCTTTTGGTATTTCAGCCTTGCTGGCGTCTCAGGCAACCAGTGCCTGACGAGTACGTTCGATCACGGCCTGCAGCGGTTCAGCGCTGGAGTATTGATCGGGGTACAGGCGTTCGCTGTGTCGGGCGATGCCGTGTTCGTTGACCAGGGTAAAACTGAAGCAGCCTTTGCGAGCGGCCATGATCAGGCAGTTCATTGGTGCAAAAGCGTTGGTTAGGGTGCGGATGGCATCCTGTGCATGGATTTGAGTAGACATAGTCATGGTGTTCCTACAAGCGACACGGATAAGAGCCGTGCAAAATTAAAACGTTCCAGTGACGACGACCACCGTTGGTCGAACGAAGAACCCGACTGGAACAAAGCAGCCAGTTTGAAGCGCTGATAAATTGGCGCGCTTGGGCTGGCAGGTAGGTACTTAGGAGGGCAGGCAACACATCAAGGGCTAAGGTTCTGGGCCCGGGGTGAGGATCCTGATCAATTTGCAGGTTGGTTCGGTCAGAGTAAGCGAGCCTGGCAACACCCTTTGCTTTCGATTCAAAGGCTGTGTTGACGCAAGATTTACCTGG
>NZ_RCNW01000433.1:0-1644 GCF_004307605.1 Pseudomonas sp. Sample_24 | reverse complement strand
GGAAGGCGATCACTTCACGGATCGACTGGGCGCCGGTCATCAGCATCACCAGACGATCCAGACCGAAGGCCAGGCCACCGTGCGGCGGCGCGCCGTACTTGAGGGCGTCGAGCAGGAAGCCGAACTTCTCTTCCTGCTCAGCTTCATTGATGCCCAGCAGGCGGAATACCGATTGCTGCATTTCCTTGCGGTGGATACGGATCGAACCGCCACCCAGCTCGGTACCGTTCAACACCATGTCGTAGGCTCGGGACAGCGCGCCAGCCGGGTTGGCTTCCAGCTCTGCCGGGGTGCACTTCGGTGCGGTGAACGGGTGGTGCAAAGCGGTGAAGCTGCCGTCGTCGTTCTCTTCGAACATCGGGAAGTCGACGACCCACATCGGCGCCCACTCGCAGGTCAGCAGGTTCAGATCGTTACCTACCTTGATCCGCAGCGCGCCCAGGGCTTCGCTGACGATCTTGGCCTTGTCGGCACCGAAGAACACGATGTCGCCGTCAACTGCACCGACGCGATCGAGGATCACGTTCAGGGACGTTTCAGGGATGTTCTTGACGATTGGCGACTGCAAGCCTTCGACGCCTTTGGCGCGCTCGTTGACCTTGATGTACGCCAGGCCCTTGGCACCGTAGATGCCGACGAACTTGGTGTAGTCGTCGATCTTGCTGCGCGGCATGCTCGCCCCGCCCGGTACGCGCAGTGCGGCAACGCGGCATTTCGGATCGTTGGCCGGACCGCTGAATACCTTGAAATCGACTTCCTTGAGTTGATCGGCAACGTCAACCAGTTCCAGCGGGTTACGCAGGTCTGGCTTGTCGGAACCGTAGCGGCGCATGGCTTCTTCGAAGGTCATGTGCGGGAAATCACCGAATTCCAGATCCAGCACTTCCTTGAACAGGTTGCGGATCATGGCTTCGGTCAGGCCCATGATGTCTTTTTCATCGAGGAAACTGGTTTCGATGTCGATCTGGGTGAATTCTGGCTGACGGTCGGCACGCAGGTCTTCGTCGCGGAAGCACTTGGCAATCTGGTAGTAACGGTCGAAGCCGGCCACCATCAGCAGCTGTTTGAACAGCTGTGGCGATTGCGGCAAGGCGAAGAACGAACCGGCGTGAGTACGGCTTGGCACCAGGTAGTCACGGGCACCTTCCGGGGTAGCGCGGGTCAGGATCGGCGTCTCGACGTCGAGGAAGCCGTTTTCGTCAAGGAAGCGACGGATGCTGGTGGTCATGCGCGAACGCAGACGCAGCTTCTCGGCCATTTCCGGGCGACGCAGGTCGAGGAAGCGGTAGCGCAGACGGGTTTCTTCGCCGACGTCGGAGAACTCGTTCAACGGGAACGGCGGGGTTTCCGATTCGTTCAGCACTTCCAGTTCATAGCCCAGGACTTCGATCATGCCCGACGCCATGTTGGCATTGGTGGCACCGGCCGGACGCAGGCGGACCTTACCGGTGATCTTCACGACGAATTCGCTGCGCACGCGATCAGCGGCGGCGAAGCTCTCAGCGCGGTCCGGATCGAACACCACCTGGGCCAGACCGTCACGATCACGGATATCGAGGAAAATCACCCCACCGTGGTCACGGCGACGATGAACCCATCCGCAAAGGGTAATTTCCTGGCCTTCCAGGCTTTCGTTCAGTTGGC
>NZ_RCNW01000239.1:55547-57567 GCF_004307605.1 Pseudomonas sp. Sample_24 | reverse complement strand
CCGTTCAACTTCCCGGCGATGATTCCGCTGTGGATGTTCCCGATGGCCATCGCCTGCGGCAACACCTTCGTGCTCAAACCGTCTGAACAGGACCCGATGTCGACCATGCTGCTGGTGGAGCTGGCCATCGAAGCCGGGGTTCCGGCTGGCGTACTCAACGTCGTGCATGGCGGGAAGGACGTGGTGGATGCGCTCTGCACCCACAAAGACATCAAGGCGGTTTCCTTCGTCGGCTCGACCGCCGTCGGTACCCACGTTTACGACCTGGCCGGCAAACACGGCAAGCGTGTGCAATCGATGATGGGCGCCAAGAACCACGCTGTGGTGCTGCCGGACGCCAATCGCGAACAAGCGCTGAACGCATTGGTGGGCGCCGGTTTTGGTGCGGCCGGTCAACGCTGCATGGCCACCTCGGTGGTGGTGCTGGTGGGCGCGGCCAAGCAATGGCTGCCAGACCTCAAGGCGCTGGCGCAGAAGCTCAAGGTCAATGCCGGCAGCGAGCCGGGTACCGACGTCGGTCCGGTGATCTCGAAAAAAGCCAAGGCGCGGATTCTCGATCTCATCGAGAGCGGCATCAAGGAAGGCGCGAAGCTGGAACTGGACGGTCGCGAGATCTCGGTTGCGGGTTACGAAAAAGGCAACTTTGTCGGCCCGACCCTGTTCTCCGGCGTGACCACTGACATGCAGATCTACACCCAGGAAATCTTCGGCCCGGTGCTGGTGGTGCTGGAAGTGAACACCCTTGATGAAGCCATCGCCCTGGTCAATGCCAACCCGTTCGGTAACGGCACTGGCCTGTTCACCCAGAGCGGTGCGGCGGCGCGTAAATTCCAGACTGAAATCGATGTTGGCCAGGTCGGTATCAACATCCCGATTCCAGTGCCGGTGCCGTTCTTCAGCTTCACCGGATCGCGCGGCTCCAAGCTCGGTGACCTCGGTCCGTATGGCAAGCAAGTGGTGCAGTTCTACACTCAGACCAAGACCGTCACCAGTCGCTGGTTCGATGATGACAGCGTCAACGACGGTGTGAACACCACGATCAATTTGCGTTGAGGAGCCGGACATGAAAATCGCTTTTATCGGTCTCGGCAACATGGGTGCGCCGATGGCGCGCAACCTGATCAAGGCTGGCCATGCCTTGCGTATGGTCGACCTGAACAAAACCGTGCTGGCAGAGCTGGAGCAACTGGGCGGCAGCATCAGTGCTTCGGCCCGCGAAGCGGCTGACGGGGCGGAACTGGTGATCACCATGCTGCCAGCGGCCGTGCATGTACGCAGCGTGTGGCTGGGTGAAGACGGCGTGCTGGCCGGGATCGGCAAAGGTGTGCCGGCGGTGGATTGCAGCACTATCGATCCGCAGACCGCGCGGGACGTCGCCAGCGCCGCAGCCAAACAGGGTGTGGCCATGGCCGATGCACCGGTTTCCGGCGGCACCGGCGGTGCGGCGGCAGGGACGCTGACCTTCATGGTTGGCGCCACCCCGGAACTGTTCGCCACCCTGCAACCGGTACTCGCTCAGATGGGCCGCAACATCGTCCATTGTGGCGAGGTCGGCACCGGGCAAATCGCTAAAATCTGCAACAACCTGCTGCTGGGAATTTCCATGGTTGGCGTCAGCGAAGCCATGGCGCTTGGCGATGCCTTGGGCATCGATACCAAGGTGCTGGCGGGCATCATCAACAGTTCTACTGGTCGGTGCTGGAGTTCGGAGATGTACAACCCGTGGCCGGGCATCGTTGAAACGGCGCCTGCGTCACGTGGCTATACCGGCGGCTTTGGTGCCGAGTTGATGCTCAAGGATCTGGGGTTGGCGACGGAAGCGGCGCGACAGGCGCACCAGCCAGTGGTGCTTGGCGCGGTGGCCCAACAGTTGTATCAGGCGATGAGTCTGCGTGGGGAAGGTGGCAATGACTTCTCGGCGATCATCAACAGCTATCGCAAGCCGCAATAACGGATGCTACGAAAACTTTTGTGGCGAGGGAGCTTGCTCCCGCTGGTTCGCGCAGCGGACCCAAAATGA
>NZ_RCNW01000239.1:48050-55447 GCF_004307605.1 Pseudomonas sp. Sample_24 | reverse complement strand
TTTCACGACTGCTTCGCAGCCGAACGGGAGCAAGCTCCCTCGCCACAGGTTTGGTGATGCCCTGCAGGTATTTTTGACCGGGAGATCACGTCGGGTGATCTCCCGGTTTTTTCCATCAGGCGAACACGAAATACTTGGCAGTACTCCCATTTCACTTATTTACGCAGACTTTTGTGGCGAGGGAGCTTGCTCCCGCTGGTTCGCGCAGCGGACCCGGAATGAGGCAAATGCGCAGTTTCAGCTAAAACGTGCTTGCTGATTTCACGACTGCTTCGCAGCCGAACGGGAGCAAGCTCCCTCGCCACAGGTTTGGTGATGCCCTGCAGGTATTTTTGACCGGGAGATCACGTCGGGTGATCTCCCGGTTTTTTCCATCAGGCGAACACGAAATACTTGGCAGTACTCCCATTTCACTTATTTACGCGGACTTTTGTGGCGAGGGAGCTTGCTCCCGCTGGTTCGCGCAGCGGACCCAAAATGAGGCAAATGCGCAGTTTCAGCTAAAACGTGCTTGCTGATTTCACGACTGCTTCGCAGCCGAACGGGAGCAAGCTCCCTCGCCACAGGTTTGGTGATGCCCTGCAGGTATTTTTGACCGGGAGATCACGTCGGGTGATCTCCCGGTTTTTTCCATCAGGCGAACACGAAATACTTGGCAGTACTCCCATTTCACGTATTTACGCGGTCTTTTGTGGCGAGGGAGCTTGCTCCCGCTGGTTCGCGCAGCGGACCCGGAATGAGGCAAATGCGCAGTTTCAGCTAAAACGTGCTTGCTGATTTCACGACTGCTTCGCAGCCGAACGGGAGCAAGCTCCCTCGCCACAGGTTTGGTATTGCCCTCAGGTTTTTTCCATCAGGCGAACACGAAATACTTGCGCACGGTTTCCACCACTTCCCACGTACCTTTCATGCCTGGCTCGACGATGAAAATGTCACCGGCGCGCAGGTGGATCGGCGCCATGCCTTCCGGGGTGATGATGCAGTAGCCTTCCTGGAAGTGGCAGTACTCCCATTTCACGTAGTCCACATACCACTTGCCCGGCGTGCAGATCCAGGTGCCCATGATCTTGCTGCCGTCTTCGCTGGTGTAGGCGTTCAGGTTGACGGTGTGCGGGTCGCCTTCGAGTTTTTCCCATTTGCAGGCGTCGAGCACGGGCAGCGGGTGAGTGTCGCGAAGAACGGTAATCGGTGCGGTCATGATGACTCCGGCAGTGGGTACTGGAACTGAAGTCGCACCCTATAGCGCCCGTCCCTTGCTCAGTTGTCTGTGCTCGACACTGAGCTGTCCAGAAACGCACAGCGTTCGACGACTCAGGAGAGCGTCAATGCATGCAGCAGGGCCTTGGCGTAGCCGGGTAATACGGCGAAGTCCCGGGCACAAAGCAACAGCTTGCGTTGGCCCCAGGGTTCTTGCAGGGCGAGGCGCTTGAAGGTCGGTCCGATGGGGGCGCGTTCGATTGCGGCCAGCGGTACGATCGCCAGTCCCGCCCCGCGGGCAACCATGCGCATCACGCCATCGAAGCCATCGGCGCGGATGCGGATCTGCATGCGTGAACCTGCGTGCAGCGCCTGTTCCTCCAGGTACACCGCCAGTGCGCTATTGGCGTTCAGCCCGACGTAGTGGTGATGCAGCGTGTCGGCAAAGCTCACCGAGCTCGCCTGTGCCAAGGGATGTTCGTGGGGCATGATCAGCACCAACGGGTCGTCGCGAAACGCGCAGGTCTGCAGGTCAGTGGTATCCACTGCATCGGAGACAACGCCGAGGTCTGCCGCTCCCTGACGCAGTGCGTGGGTGATGCGTGCGCTGGGCAGTTCTTGCAGGTCGATATCGAGATTGGGGTGTTCGCGCAGGAAGTCGGCGAGCAACTCCGGCAAGTACTCGGTGATTGCCGTGGTGTTGCACAGTAATCGGACCTGGCCTTTGACGCCGTTGGCGTATTCGGCCAGGTCCTGTTGCATGCGCTGTGCCTGTTGCAGCAAAACCCTGGCATGCCGCGCCAGGGCTTTTCCGGCAGGTGTTGGCGTGACACCACGACGACCGCGTTGCAAAAAATCGGTGCCCAATGACGACTCCATGGCGCGGATTCGCGCGCTGGCCGCTGCCAGGGACAAATGGCTGCGCGTGGCGCCGGCGGTGATGTTGCCGGTGTCGAGGATGTTCAGGTAGAGGCGCAGGTCGGTGAGGTCGAAGTGCATGGGTAGCCGCCGGTTATGCGTTGTCTGGACTGGCCTCATCGCGGGCAAGCCCGCTCCCACAGGTGACCGGGGTGTTCCGGGCGAACGCGATCAGATGTGGGATCGAACTTGCCCGCGAAGGCGTCAGTCGGCGCGATCAATTTTTCAGGCTCTTGCCAGGCAAGAGGCAGCCTTAGTATATGGCAGATTTTCAACTGGCCAATCCGGGCTCAGGATAGCCCCATGAATACGCTCGTCACGTTCTACCAAAACCTCGGTCTGGCCCTTTCATTGCTGGTCATCGCCACCTTCCTGCTGGCCGGCATGATCAAGGGGGTGATCGGCCTCGGCCTGCCGACCGTTGTCATGGGCTTGCTCGGTCTGGCTATGGCTCCGTCGCAAGCTGCGGCTCTGCTGATTATTCCAGCCACCTTGACCAACCTCTGGCAACTGGCGTTCGGAGGGCATCTGCCGGGGTTGGTCAAGCGGTTATGGCCGATGTTGTTGGCGATTTTCCTTGGCACCGGCATGGGCACGCTGTGGATCGGCATGGCCGGAGGGCACTGGGTGGTGCGGGGGCTGGGAGCGGCGTTGATGCTGTATGCCTTGAGTGGTCTGTTTCTGCCAACCCTGTGTGTGGGGAGTCGCAACGAACGTTGGCTGGGGCCGCTCTGCGGTCTGGTCACCGGCGTCATTACCTCGGCTACCGGCGTCTTCGTGATCCCGGCAGTGCCGTATATGCAGGCACTGGGGTTGAGCAAGGATGAACTGGTGCAGGCACTGGGCCTGTCGTTCACTGTCTCGACCCTCGCCCTGGCCGGCGGGTTACTGTGGCGCGGGGCTTTGGGCGGGGGCGAGTTGAGTGCGTCGCTGCTGGTGCTGATTCCTGCGGTGCTCGGCATGATGCTCGGGCAATGGCTGCGTCAGCGGATCAGCGCCGTGCTGTTCAAGCGTGTGTTCTTCATTGGCCTCGGATTGCTCGGCGGCCATTTGTTGATCAGCGGCTAGCGGACGACGGGCTGATCATCTCGATGGCGCGGATCTCGAAGTCACGCTCCAGGTACTCATCGCGCTGCTCAAGAAACTGCTTCATGTGCGGCAGGTTCGAGTGCACGTCAAGATGGGCCTGTGATTGCCAGATCTCATAGAAGATGAACAGCGTCGGGTCCTGCTTGTCGCGCAGCATGTGGTACTCGATGCAGCCGGGCTCGGCACGACTCGCTTCTACGTGGTCGCTGAAAAACGCTTCGAAGGCCGCGGATTTTTCCGGGCGGGTCTTGGCATGCAGGATGAAGCCTTGGATTTCACTCATTAGGAGGTCCTCTGGTCAGAATCGGCGCCAGTCTAAGGCAACAATCTCTTGTTGATTCGTGCGTGTGGGTCAAATGAATTTTGTGCAATGAGCGCTTATTCCGCGCGAGGCAGATCGTTAATCTGCCGCCATCCGATTCCTGACCTTCCCGAGACCTCCCATGAAAAAAGTTCTGTTGCTCAATGGCGGCAAAAAATTTGCCCACTCCGATGGCCGTTACAACACCACCCTGCATGAAGCTGCGTTAAGCGTGCTGGACCGTGGTGGCGTGGACGTGAAAACCACGTTCATCGACGAGGGCTACGACGTGGCTGAAGAAGTCGCCAAGTTCCTCTGGGCCGACGTGATCATCTACCAGATGCCAGGCTGGTGGATGGGCGCACCGTGGACCGTGAAAAAGTACATCGATGAAGTCTTTACCGAAGGTCATGGCAGCCTGTACGCCAGCGACGGCCGCACCCGTTCCGATGCCTCGCAAAAGTACGGCAGCGGCGGTTTGATCCACGGTAAGCAATACATGTTGTCGTTGACCTGGAACGCACCGCAGCAAGCCTTCGACGACCCGACCGACTTCTTCGAAGGCAAAGGTGTGGACGCGGTGTACTTCCCGTTCCACAAGGCCAACGAATTCCTCGGCATGAGCGGTTTGCCGACCTTCCTTAGCGTGGACGTGATGAAACGCCCGAACATCGAAGGTGACGTGGCGCGTTATGAACAGCATTTGACCGAGGTGTTCGGCCTCAAGGCCTGAGGTTCCTTTTGCCCCGCATCCAGCTACTATCAAGCCAGTTTTTGAATGAGGGGCAAACGTGAAAGCCAGGTCCGATGAGTTGCAGATTTTCGTCTGCGTGATTGAGTGCGGATCGATTTCAGCGGCGGCCGAGCAGGTCGGGCAAACCCCGTCGGCGGTCAGCCGCACGCTGTCGCGGCTAGAGGCCAAGCTCGATACCACGCTGATCAACCGCACCACCCGGCGCATGGACCTGACCGAGGAGGGCAAGTATTTCTTCGAACACGCCAAGCTGATTCTCGATCAGATGGACGAGCTCGAAGAGCGCTTGTCCTCGCGCCAGCAAACGCCGTCCGGGCGTTTGCGCATCAACGCGGCCTCGCCGTTCATGCTGCACGCCATCGTGCCTTACATCGATGAATTCCGGCGGCTCTACCCTGACATCCAGCTTGAGCTCAACAGCAACGATCTGATCATCGATTTGCTGGAGCAAAGTACCGACATCGCCATCCGCATCGGCACGCTGGCGGACTCGACCCTGCACGCGCGCTCACTCGGTTGCAGCCCGTTGCACATCGTCGCCAGCCCGGCGTACCTGGAAAAACACGGCACGCCGACCGCGGTGGCAGATCTGTCCGCCCATACCTTGCTGGGCTTCACCCAGAACGAAGGCCTCAACCAGTGGCCGTTGCGTTATGTGCATGGCGATCGCTGGCCGATCGAGGCGGCGCTCAGCGCCTCCAGCGGTGAAACCATCCGCCATCTGGCGCTGGAAGGGCAGGGCATCGCCAGCCTGTCGCACTACATGACCATCGAAGACATTCGTGCCGGCCGCTTGAAAGTGTTGCTGGCAGAGTTCAACAGCGGCTATCGCCAACCGATCAATGCCGTGTACTACCGCAACTCGCAACTGGCCTTGCGAATTCAGTGCTTTCTGGATTTTATTCAGGGCAAGCTGGCGCTTTATGCCTCAACGAACTTCAACGACTGAGATAGGCCTGGCATCTCTTTTCTGGTTTGGACTGCGTCATCGTTCATCGCGGGCAAGCCACGCTCCCACAGGTATTGTGTGGTCACGCAACCGGTGAGCGACGCAGAATCTGTGGGAGCGGGCTTGCCCGCGATGGCATTTGTGAATGTGCATCCGTAACATCCGCACACTCTTTTTGCTGCCCTGTATGCGGTCCCCCATGAAACCAAGAATTCTGCGCGCCGATGCCCTGGCCGGGCTCACCACCTCTTTCGCCCTGCTGCCCGAATGCATCGCTTTCGCCCTGGTCGCCCATCTCAATCCGTTGATGGGGCTTTATGGTGCTTTCATCATCTGCACCCTGACCGCGCTGTTCGGCGGCCGGCCGGGCATGGTGTCCGGCGCTGCCGGGTCGATGGCGGTGGTGATCGTCGCGCTGGTGGTGCAACACGGTGTGCAGTACCTGCTGGCCACGGTCTTGCTCGGTGGTTTGATCATGATGGCGTTCGGTTTGCTAAGGCTGGGCAAACTGGTGCGCATGGTGCCGCACCCGGTGATGCTCGGCTTCGTCAACGGCTTGGCGATCATCATTGCGCTGGCGCAGCTGGAGCATTTCAAGAATGGCGAAAGCTGGCTCAGTGGTACGCCGCTGTACATGATGGTCGGCCTGGTCGTCGTGACCATGGCCATCGTGTATGGGCTGCCACGCCTGACCCGCGCCGTGCCGCCGGCACTGGTGGCAATTCTGGGGGTGGGCCTGGCGGTGTATCTGCTCGGCTTGCCGACCCGCACCCTCGGCGACATGGCGCACATCGCCGGCGGTCTGCCGACGCTGGCATTGCCGGATATTCCATGGAACCTGGAAACCCTGCGCGTCATCGCGCCGTACGCGATCCTGATGGCGCTGGTGGGCCTGCTGGAAACCCTGCTGACCCTCAACCTCACCGATGAAATCACCGAGAGCCGTGGCTACCCGGACCGCGAATGTGTGGCGCTGGGGGCAGCCAACATGGTCTCCGGCGTATTCGGGGGAATGGGCGGCTGCGCGATGATCGGCCAGACAGTGATCAACCTCAGCTCCGGTGGGCGCGGGCGCTTGTCCGGGGTGGTGGCCGGGGTGTCGATCCTGTTGTTCATCCTGTTCCTGTCGCCGCTGATCGAGCGCATTCCGTTGGCGGCATTGGTCGGGGTGATGTTCGTGGTGTCGCAACAGACCTTCGCCTGGGCCTCGCTGCGGGTGATGAACAAGGTCCCGCTGAACGATGCGCTGGTGATCATCGCCGTGACGGTGATTACCGTGTTCACCGATTTGGCCACCGCCGTGCTGTGCGGCATCATTATCGCGGCGCTGAATTTTGCCTGGCAACAGGCCCGGCAGCTGTACGCCGACAGTCATCTGGAGAGCGACGGCAGCAAGCTTTACCGGGTCCACGGTACGTTGTTCTTCGCCTCGACCACGCCATTTCTCAACCAATTCGATCCGGCCAACGACCCGGCGCAAGTGACGCTCGATTGTCGTCATTTGAGCTTCGTCGACTACTCCGCCATCGCCGCGCTCGACACTCTGCGCGAGCGCTACAACAAGGCCGGCAAGCATCTGCGAGTGCTGCATTTGTCCGAGCGTTGCAAAAAATTGCTCCGACGCGCCCGGGTTCATCACGACTGAGACTCGCCTGTGATCGTTCCCATGCTCCGCGTGGGAACGCTTCTTCGGACGCTCCGCGTTCGGCTTCGCAGTGGACGCAGAGCGTCCCGGGCTGCATTCCCACGCAGAGCGTGGGGAACGATCGACGCGCCCGGGTTCATCACGACTGAGACCCGCCTGTGATCGTTCCCATGCTCCGCGTGGGAATGCCTTTTCGGACGCTCCGCGTTCGGCTTCGCAGTGGACGCAGAGCGCCCCGGGCTGCATTCCCACGCAGAGCGTGGGAACGATCAACGCGCCCGGGTTTATCACGACTGAGACCCGCCTGTGATCGTTCCCATGCTCCGCGTGGGAACGCTTCTTCGGACGCTCCGCGTTCGGCTTCGCAGTGGACGCAGAGCGTCCCGGGCTGCATTCCCACGCAGAGCGTGGGGAACGATCGACGCGCCCGGGTTCATCACGACTGAGACCCGCCTGTGATCGTTCCCATGCTCCGCGTGGGAATGCCTTTTCGGACGCTCCGCGTTCGGCTTCGCAGTGGACGCAGAGCGTCCCGGGCTGCATT
>NZ_RCNW01000239.1:0-48040 GCF_004307605.1 Pseudomonas sp. Sample_24 | reverse complement strand
TTCGGACGCTCCGCGTTCGGCTTCGCAGTGGACGCAGAGCGTCCCGGGCTGCATTCCCACGCAGAGTGTGGGAACGATCAGCCGGGTCATGAAAATCCAACTGCCCGATTTTCATTATTCGCGACACGACATATCCGTGAGCGACACTTCTTACCTCTTCACGAAAATTAATTTCACCTCGTTTGATAATCGCGCCTCGAAATGTTTTATGAGTTTCACAAATATTTCGACGTGACCCTCTCGAGGAGTAGCGCATGACCCTGTCCTTCGGCTATTGGCTGCTGGTGTATGCCGCCATCGCCATCATTGCTTTGATCGTTCTGATCGCCCGTTACCGGCTCAATCCGTTCATTGTCATCACCCTGATTTCCATCGGCCTCGCGCTGGTGGCAGGCATGCCGCCGTCGGGTGTGGTGGGGGCCTATGAGGCCGGCGTCGGCAAGACCCTGGGGCACATCGCGCTGGTGGTAGCGCTGGGTACGATGCTCGGCAAGATGATGGCCGAGTCCGGCGGCGCCGAGCAGGTGGCGCGGACCTTGATCGACCGTTTTGGCGAGAAGAACGCGCACTGGGCAATGGTTTGCATCGCGTTCCTGGTGGGATTGCCGCTGTTCTTCGAAGTCGGTTTTGTGTTGCTGGTGCCGATTGCATTCACCGTAGCGCGACGGGTCGGCGTGTCGATCCTGATGGTCGGCTTGCCGATGGTGGCCGGGCTCTCGGTGGTCCACGCGCTGGTGCCGCCGCACCCGGCGGCGATGCTGGCGGTGCAGGTGTATCAGGCGTCGGTGGGGCAGACCTTGCTCTACGCGATTGCGGTCGGCATTCCGACGGCGATCATCGCAGGTCCCCTGTACGCCAAATTCATTGTGCCGCGCATCCAGCTGCCGGCGGAGAACCCGCTGGAGCGCCAGTTCCTCGAACGCGAACCGCGCGACAGCCTGCCGGGTTTCGGCATCACCATGGCGACCATTCTGTTGCCGGTGGTGTTGATGCTGATCGGCGGCTGGGCCAACCTGATTTCCACGCCGGGTACGGGTTTCAACCAGTTCCTGCTGTTCATCGGCAACTCGGTGATCGCGATGTTGCTGGCGACATTGCTGAGCTTCTGGACCCTCGGTCTGGCCCAAGGGTTCAACCGCGAATCGATCCTCAAGTTCACCAACGAATGTTTGGCGCCGACCGCCAGCATTACCCTGCTGGTGGGTGCCGGTGGCGGCCTGAACCGGATTCTGGTGGACGCCGGCGTCACCGACCAGATCGTCGGCCTGGCCCATGAATTCCATTTGTCCCCGCTGTTGATGGGCTGGTTGTTCGCCGCATTGATGCGCATCGCCACCGGCTCCGCCACCGTGGCCATGACCACCGCCTCGGGCGTGGTGGCGCCGGTGGCCATCGGCCTGGGTTATCCGCATCCGGAATTGCTGGTGCTGGCCACCGGCGCGGGTTCGGTGATTTTTTCCCACGTCAACGACGGTGGCTTCTGGTTGATCAAGGAATACTTCAACATGACCGTCACCCAGACCTTCAAGACCTGGACCGTGCTTGAGACATTGATCTCGCTCGTCGCTTTTGGTCTGACCGTTGGCCTTTCTTACCTGATTTAACCGGAGTCGCCCGTCATGGACATCCTCTACCAGATCCGCGCCCGTCAGGACTCCTTCAGTGCCGGCGAAGGCCGCATCGCCCGGCTGATGCTCGACGACGTAGGGTTCGCCGCGTCCGCCAGTCTCGATGAGCTGGCGCAGCGGGCGGAGGTGAGCACCGCCACCTTGTCGCGGTTTGCCCGCACGGTCGGCTGCAAGGACTTGCGTGACCTGCGCTTGCAACTGGCCCAGGCCAACGGCGTCGGCAGCCGGTTTCTCGACCCGGCGGGCACACCGGATCAGTCGGCGTTTTACGGACAGATCGTCGGTGATATCGAATCGACCTTGCGCCAGCACCTGGCAGCCTTTGACGAGTCGCGTTTTACCGATGCCGTCAAACTGCTGGGCAAGGCGCGGATGATTCACGCGTTCGGCATGGGCGGCTGCTCGACCTTGTGCAGCGATGAACTGCAAGTGCGCCTGGTGCGCCTCGGTTACCCGATTGCGGTGTGCCACGACGCGGTAATGATGCGGGTCACCGCGGCCAGCCTGAGCCCCGACCATGTGCTGATCGTTTGTTCGCTGACCGGGATCACGCCGGAGCTGGTCGAAACGGTAGAACTGGCACGCAACTACGGCGCACGCATCCTGGCCATCACCCGCAGCGATTCGCCGTTGGCACAATTGGCGGACATCGTCCTGCCGCTGCAAAGCGCCGAAACTTCATTCATCTATAAGCCCACGGCGGCACGTTACGGCATGCTGCTGGCCATTGATGTGCTTGCCACCGAACTCGCACTGGCCAACCCTCAAGACAATCAAGAACGTCTGCGGCGGATCAAACTCGCCCTGGACGATTACCGCGGCGGCGACGATCACCTGCCGCTGGGAGACTGACATGATGTACGACACGCTGATCCGCAATGCCCTGGTCATCGACGGCAGCAACAGCCCCGGTTACCCGGCCGACGTGGCGATCCTGAACGGCCGCATCGAGCGCATCGGCGACTTGCATGACGCCCGCGCCCGTGAAGAGATCGACGCGGCGGGCATGGTTTTGGCACCAGGTTTCATTGACGTGCATACCCACGATGACACGGTGGTGATCCGCCAACCGCAGATGTTGCCCAAGCTCAGCCAGGGCGTGACCACGGTGATCGTCGGCAACTGCGGGATCAGCGCCTCGCCGGTGAGTTTGCGCGCTGATCCACCGGACCCGATGAACCTGCTCGGCAGCGCGGCCGCGTTTGTCTATCCGACATTCAGCGACTACCGCGCGGCGGTCGAAGCGGCGAATACCACGTTGAACGTCGCGGCATTGGTCGGGCATACCGCGCTGCGCAGCAACCACCTTGATGACCTGTTTCGCACTGCAACCCCAGATGAAATCACCGCGATGCGCGAGCAGCTTCGCGAGAGCCTGCAAGCCGGTGCGTTGGGTTTGTCCACCGGCCTGGCCTACGCTAGCGCCTTCTCGGCTTCCACCGACGAAGTCATGCAATTGACCGAAGAGCTGACGGCGTTCGGTGCGGTCTACACCACCCATTTGCGCAGCGAGTTCGAACCGGTGCTGGAGGCCATGGACGAGGCATTCCAGATTGGCCGCCACGCGAAATCGCCGGTGATCATTTCCCACCTCAAATGTGCAGGCGCCGGCAACTGGGGCCGCAGTCCGCAACTGCTTGCATCACTCGAACAGGCCGCCAAAACCCATCCAGTGGGTTGCGATTGCTATCCCTATGCCGCGAGCTCTTCGACGCTGGATCTCAAGCAAGTTACCGATGCCCATCGCATCACCATTACCTGGTCGACGCCGCACCCGGAAATGGGCGGGCGTGACTTGATCGACATCGCCGCGCAATGGAACCTGTCGTTGCACGAAGCTGCCCGGCAACTGCAACCGGCGGGTGCGGTGTATTACGGGATGGACGAGGCCGACGTGCGCAGAATTCTCGCCCATCCACTGTCGATGGTTGGCTCCGACGGCTTGCCGGAAGACCCGTTCCCGCATCCTCGTTTGTGGGGTGCGTTCCCGCGGGTGCTTGGCCATTTCAGTCGCGACGTGGGCCTGTTCCCGCTGCACACCGCCGTGCACAAAATGACCGGGTTGTCGGCGGCGCGATTCGGCTTGAAGGCGCGCGGCGAGATTCGTCAGGGCCATTGGGCGGACCTGGTGCTGTTCGACCCCGCGACCATTCGCGATGTCGCCGACTTTAACGATCCTCAACGGGCGGCCGAAGGCATTGAAGGGGTGTGGATCAATGGCGTCCTGAGTTACCGGGACGGTCAAGCCAACGGGCGACGTGAAGGGCGGTTTCTGGCGCGGGAAGGTGACTTGCGCGACGGGTTTTAAAGGCAATTCGAGCAATGCGTCACAGTGATGGCACATTGAGATTAAAGAATGCCCTCAACAAGCCGAATTGCTGACGTACAGCCCGGCTACACTGTGGGCTATTTCTGTCTGGGAGCAACTCGATGAGCTTCGGCAAAACCACCCCGATCCTGCGGATCTTCGACGAAACAAAGGCAGTTGAGTTCTACGTCGACTTCCTCGGATTCAAGATCGACTGGCAACACCGCTTTGAAGCCAACTTCCCGCTGTACCTGCAAGTCTCCCGCGGCGAATGCGTATTGCACCTGTCCGAACACCACGGCGACGCGACACCGGGCTCGGCCCTGCGCATCGAAACCGATGAACTGGAAACCTTCCAGCAACAACTGCTGGCCAAGGAATACACCTTCGCCCGCCCTCACATCCAGGCCATGCCCTGGGGCAGCCAGGACATGACCGTGACCGATCCGTTTGGCAATCGGTTGGTGTTTACCAATGCGATCAGTGTTTGAAAATGTTCAGTGACAGATAGATCCCCATCGCGAGCAAGCTCGCTCCCACAGGTTGCTCACTGAACCTGTGGGAGCGAGCTTGCTCGCGAATGGATCTTTGATTCAGCGCTGACCCGGCGTCAAACGCGGAAGTGGCTCACCATCGCCTGCAATTGATTGCCCAATCGTGCCAGTTCAACACTGGAGGCGGCGGTTTCATCGCTGGCCGCAGCGGTTTGTTCGGAGACGTCGCGCACGTTGATGATGCTGCGGCTGATCTCTTCGGCCACGGCGCTTTGCTGTTCGGCAGCGGCGGCAATCTGTTGGTTCATCGACTGGATGTTCGACACCGTGCGGGTGATGTTTTCCAGTGATGCGCCGGCCTTGCGCGTCAACGCGACGCTGCTGTCGGTCAGGGTGCGGCTGTTGTTCATCACCGCAGCCACTTGCTGGGTGCCGTTCTGCAGGCCGGCCACCAGGCCTTCGATTTCTTCGGTGGATTTCTGCGTGCGCTGGGCCAGGCCACGGACTTCGTCGGCCACTACGGCAAAACCACGTCCGGCTTCACCGGCGCGTGCTGCTTCAATCGCGGCGTTGAGCGCCAACAGGTTGGTCTGTTCGGCCACGGCCTTGATCACGTCCATGACGCTGCCGATCTTGTCGCTTTCCTGTTGCAGCACGCTCATGGCTTCGGTCGAGCGCACCACTTCGTTGGCCAGGCGCTCGATCTGGGCAATGGCTTCGCCCACCACTTTGTCACCTTCGCGGGCTTCGCCATCGGCGGCCGCAGCCGCTTGTGAGGCTTGCTCGGCATTGCGCGCGACTTCCTGCACGGTGGCCGTCATCTCGTGCATTGCGGTGGCGACCTGATCTGTCTCGATTTTCTGACTGTTGACCCCGGCGCTGGTTTGCTCGGTGACGGCCGACAACTCTTCGGCGGCGCTGGCAATCTGGGTGACGCCGTCGCGGATGCCACTGATCAAATCGCGCAGGGTCACGCCCATGCGTGCGATGCCCTGTTGCAAAACTCCGAGTTCGTCGCGGCGGGTGACCTTGACGTCCTGGGACAGGTCGCCACTGGCAATGCGATCGACCACCGCCAGGGTGTCGCGCAGTGGGCCGGTGATCTGCCGGGTAATCAGCACCGCGGCAATGATGCCCACCAGCAATGCCAGTAGCGTGCTGACCAGCTGCAGGGTGCGGGCCTTGGCGCTTTCGGCATCACGACGGTCAAGCTGGATCTGATACAGCTGCTCGCTCAGGCTGACGATGGCTGCGCCCTGGTCGGTCATTTCCTTGCGCGCTTGCACGATATCGCTGTTCGCGGTTTTGTAAACCTGCAAGGCGTTGCGGTAGTTGCTCAAAGCGTTTTCGAGTTGACGCAGTGCGTCTGGCTGCACATCGGCGAAGTGGGCATTGAGGGACTTCACGCTGGTGATCGCGGAGTCGAGTTGGGCGAGCGCTTTTTGCTCGGTCTCGGCGTTGGAGGTGGCGGTGTAGCCACGCACTTCGTAGCGGGCCAGGAGGAAGGCTTCTTTGGCGGCGGTGATGGCCTGGAACTGTTCGAAGCGTTGGTCGCTCGACGGCATTTGTTGTACGCGGATGTTGATGTCGTTGATCAGCGTGCTGGCCGTTTCGGCATTCGTGGTCATGACGTCGCGCGCACTGTTGCCAGCGCGATAAGCGCCGCGCATTTTGTTCAGGGACGTCTTGTAGGCATCGATGACAGTACCTTGCTCCCTGAGCAGCTTGAGATTCTCCGGGCTCTTGAATTTGACCAGCAAAGCTTGCTGTTGAGCGGAAAACGCGTCGAGGGTGGTTTGCACATTTTGTGCGGTGGTTTCGTCACCGTTGGCCAGCATGTATTGCAGGCGCACCACGCGCAGCTTCGTCAGGCCGGCGTTGAGCTGGGTGATGTCGCTCATCCAGTTGCTGCGGTCAATCAGGCTGCCCAGGCTGGTCCAGCCGGTGAGGGCGAGCACGCAGGTCAAGGCCAGTACCAGGCCAAACCCCAGGCCCAGTTTCAGGTTCACGCTGATATTGCCGAACCAGCTATTCATCAAAATTCCTCCAGGAACGTAATGTTTCTCGATCGTCGGTTGGCTGGAAGATTGTTGTTTTTGGGGGCCAGCATGCGGTGTAGACGGACTGTATCGGCAGCCATCGCGAGAGCTGAAAGGATTTTGTCGGAGGGATCGTGTAACAAGGTTTTTTTCACATGCGTTTCACCGGCTGCCGACGCCAGTCTCTTTACTTTCGCCGCATTGAATCAAAGGTTGCATGCCGGCGAGGCGGCTTGATGTGGAATTGAGACTGAATCTGTTCGGAATAAACCGCTCGATCGATTTGAGCGGTTTTGCCCGTTATCGCAATGCCGCGGTGGTACTGGCCTCGGCGCTGTTGGTGATCCCCCTTACGGTGTTTCTGTTACGGCCGGCCGCCGTGCCGGACCTGGCTCACGGCAATGTTGCCGGTGCCCGGGCGATGCTGTTGGAGTGGGCCAGGGGTGACCTGATTGTGCTGGTACGCCATGTCGAACGCTGCGATCACTCCCGCGCCGCTTGCCTGATGGGTAACGATGGCATTACCGATCGTTCGCGCAGCGTTGCGCTGGCCGTCGGTGCGCGGTTCGCCCAGTTGGGGCTCGACAGCGCCGACATCTACAACAGCCCGGTACTGCGCACGGCGCAAACGGCTGGGTACATGTTCAACAAGGTCAGCAGCGGTGACGACTGGCTGGTCGACTGCAAGGGTTCCATGTTGCGCGATGCGCTGGCGCACAAAGTCGCGGGGCGCAATCTGATACTGGTGACGCACAGCGAATGCATGGTGCAACTGGAGAAAGACCTCAAACAGCCGAACGCCACCCCGGGTTACGGCGCCTCGCTGTTCATCACTGCGGCAGAACATCAAGCGCCACGCATGCTCGGCCTGATCGATGCTTCGGACTGGCGCTCGGTGACAATCCAATGAATTCACTCTCCCGTTATCGCTTTTATGCGGTCAACTTCGGTATCCCGCTGGCCTGTGCGGTTCTGGTGTTCCTGACGTTCGATCTGACCCGCATCGACATCGCCTTCAGCAATCTTTTCTTTGATCCGGTAACGCAAACATTCCCGTTGGACCATGTGCATCTGTTCGAAAAGATCACGCATAAATGGGCACGGATCATTCCGAACTGGACCGGCGAGATCGCCATCGTGGGCGCCTTGCTGTCGTTCCTCTGGCCGCGCCTGAAGGCGGAAAAACATCCGAAGATCATCGCGTTTCTGGAAAAAATAAAAGTCGCGGCAGTGCTGCGGTTTGCCAGCAAGCATCGACGGGATTTTCTCTACATAGTGTTCGCGTTTTCCATCAGCACCGGTTTGATCCACTACCTCAAGGGCCACACCAGTGTGTATTGCCCCATTGAAACCACCCAGTACGGCGGCAAGATCGAGCACAAGGAGTGGTACGAAAACTTCGATTTGCTGAAGGTCGCCGGTGACGGTCGCTGCTGGCCGGGCGGGCATGCTTCGGGGGGCTTCACCCTGCTGGCGTTGTACTTCGTGGCACGGCGTTATCGCTGGCGTTATTCCAAGGCAATCCTGTACGGCTCGCTGGCGCTGGGATTCGTCTACGGCACCACGCGGGTGCTGCAGGGCTGGCACTACATGTCCCACACGTTCTGGGCCGGGATAGTTGTGTGGCTCGCCTGCCTGCTGACGGCGCTGGCGTTTTATGGGCGGGCGCGACTGGAGATGCCGGTGCTGCAAAAGGTCGAAGAACCGAGAGTGGTGGCTGAGTCTCAGCCTGTTGGTTGAGACGGTTCGCACAGCTCCAATGTGGGAGCGACGTTGCTCCCACATTGGATTGATGCCGTTCGCAGCTTTTGTGCACGAACAATTATGCGGTGGCGGAGATTTATACCTGCGGATCAACGTTATCCAGCGCCCGGTTTACCGCCAGTTCCGCCAGCATGATGATCTGCGCGATGGCCAATGCGGTGTTGCGCTGTGGGCCGGTCAGGAAGGTGGCGAAATCATTGGTCATGACACTGGCTGAGGCCAATGACTCACAGGCGTGGACGAGGAGGTTTTCGGTGCTGATGTCCGGAAGGACTGTGAAGAAAGGGCTTGGGCTGTAGGGCTTTTCGGTTTCGAAGGGCGGATCGGGGATTAGCTTGTCCATAGACATACCTCTTGCTGAGGCCACCACTTTCCGTTTCTCACGCGGCGAAGAGGTGGCAGCTATGTACGGGGTGAGAAAACCGGTATGGACACCCGGCCAGACCGAAGTCTGCCCGCACACAGCCGCCATAACGCATTCACGGCCAGCAGATTAGCTGGCGGCGATTATGCGATTACTGACACTGGATGACCATAAGTTGCCGGGGTTCTCACACCCGATCACTGACTTTTTCAGCGACAACAAAAGACTAGAGCGCCCACTTCCGACCGCCAACCTGAAAAACCTGTGGGATTTTTCAGCTCATTCTGAGCGTCTGTAGGACGCGTCACCCGAGGCGTGATCCTGCCATCGTCCCTCAATGTTCAGATACGCCTTGGCATAGCCTTCGCGTTCACATCCGTCGTTCAGAATTCGTAAAAAAGGAAGCGTCTTACATACAAACTATTTCGAAAGCCTCTTAATTCCCGTGTTTGGGGTTCGCCAGTAGCAGGAGCGCTACGGTTGGCGAACACCGGTTGTTCAGGACGCAGGAAGTTTGTTAATGGAACTGACAAAAATATTCTCGCCACAGAACCGGCGTCTCATCAGGTTCACATCCCCGGTGGCGGGCCAGCAAGAACTGCTGCTCGAAAGCTTTTCCGGTACTGAGAGTTTGTCGACGTTATTCAGTTTCGAGTTGTCGCTGCTCAGTCAGGATGCCCGCCTGGAACTCAAGTCATTGATCGGGCAACCCGCACTGCTCGACATTGAATTGGCGACTGGCGAGGCGCGCTACATTCACGGCTACATCAGTCGGTTCAGCCTGCAGAAAAGCGATGGTGGTTTGGCTTGTTATTCAGCCACCTTGAGCCCCTGGCTGTGGATGCTGTCCCGACGCGTCGACTCGCGGATCTTTCAAGAGCAGAGCATCGAAGACATCCTGCGCACGGTGTTCGCCCACTATGGCGTGCTGCCCAGGTTTGAGTTCCGTCTGGAACAGCCGCTCAAGTCCCACAGCTACATCACCCAATACCGCGAGAGCGATCTGGATTTCGTCTTGCGCCTGCTGGAACGTGAAGGGCTGTTCTTCTACTTCGCTCACACGAAGGAAGAACACTGCCTGATCATCACCGACCACTCCCGCAACCTTGAGCCGTTGATACAACAACCGCGGATCCGCTACCACAGCGCGGCGGTCACCGAGACCGCCGACTCGATCACCCGATGGAGCAGCCAGCGGGTTTTGCAGTCCGGCCAGATGGCCATCCAGACCTTCGACTACCGGCAACCGCGCAATCCGCTGCCGGTCAGCATGCCCAGCCTCAACGTCCAGGGCGATGTGCCTGCCTACGAGATCTACGACTTTCCCGGTCATTACAGCCACGGTATGCCCGCAGAGGGCGAAGCGCTGGTGCGTCATCGACTCGAAGCCATGGAAGTGCAAGGCAAGACGTTTGAGGGCGCCAGCAACTGTCGCGCCCTGCTGCCGGGTTACACCTTCGAACTGACCCAGCACTTCGATCACGATGCTGATCCTGTGGATGATCGTCAGTTCCTCCTGATCAAGGTGGAGCACCAAGGCCGCAACAACTACCTATCCGATCAACCGGCGAACTACGACAACCGTTTCGTCTGCATCCGCCACAAGATTGCCTTTCGCCCACCGATCATTACCCCGCGACCGACGATTTCCGGGCCGCTCACTGCCATTGTCGTGGGTCCGAAAGGTGAGGAGGTTTTCACCGACGAGCTGGCGCGTGTGCAGGTTCGCTTTCATTGGCAGCGTCGACAGGATGCCGCACAAGGCACCACCTGGCTAAGGGTTGCCATGCCCAGTGGCGGCGCCGGCTTCGGCCACCAGTTTTTGCCGCGCATCGGTCAGGAAGTGCTGGTGACGTTCCTCGGCGGCGACATCGACCGGCCGCTGGTGACGTCGGTGCTCTACAACGCCGACCATTTTCCGCCGCACTTCAGTAACGCCACGGGGTTGCCGGGCAATCGAACCTTATCCGGGATCCAGACCCGGGAACACCAGGGCAAGGGCTTCAACGAATTGCTCTTCGACGATACACCCGGCGCGCTGCGCGCCCGACTGGGCACGACCCATCAGGCCACCGCGCTGAACCTGGGCAAGCTCGTCACCCCGCGCACCGATGGCAAGGCCCAGCCACGCGGCCAGGGCGCCGAACTGCGCAGCGATGCCGCGATTGCCCTGCGGGCGGCCCAAGGGCTGTTGTTGACCACCTACGCTCGCCACGATGCGCAGGGCTCACAACTGGACCGCGAAGAACTGCTCAAGCTGTTGGCCGAGTGCGGCGAACTGTTCCAGGCCCTCGGCCAGACCGCCGCTGCCCGTGGCAGCCCGAAGATCGACACCCAGGGCATCGAGGCGTTGCGCCAGTCGTTGAGTCAATGGCCTGAACCGACCAGCAACAGTCCGGGCGAACCGGTGGTCGCGATAGCGGCTGAAGCCGGCATTGCCAGTGCCACGCCGCGTTCGCAGGTGCACTACGCCGGTGAAAACCACGACACCACCGCCCAGGACCATTTGCAGCTGAGCAGCGGCGCGGCCATGCGCCTGCAAGCCGGCAAAGGCATCAGCGCCTTCGCCCAGGACGAGGGCATCAGCGCCATCGCCAATCGCGGCAAGGTGTTGGTGCAGGCCCAGGACGACGACATGGTGCTCAACGCACAAAAGAACCTGCACCTGTCGGCGGTCGAAGGCGAATTGCTCATCACCGCCCCCACCATCCGCCTGGTGGCCGATGACGGCAGCTACATCAGGATCGGTGGCGGGGTGGAGATCGGTACGCAGGGCAAGGCGATTGTGCATGCCGGCGAGCATGACTGGGTGGGGCCGAAAACCGACAGTGCTGCCCTTCCAGTTTTCGGTCGGGACGGTGCGGACCAACGGCATCGACTGCACTACGAAGATGATCCAGGCGCCATCGTTCAAGGCCAACCCTACAAAATCGCCCTGGAGGACGGCAGCCTGGTGCAAGGCATCACAGGTGCCGAGGGTTTAACCGAGTTGCTCCAGCGAACAGAGATGCTACTCGCCAATCTCGAGGTTTTTCGCCATTCATCCCAACAGGCAGCGAACCCGGGCCCGAACAGTATCGGGGCCGACTCAGCAGGCCCTTCTGACCTCAGCGTCGGATCAGACAACCGTACCGACGGAAGCTAAGCAAAGTGTCGACCCAGTGATCGACACAGAAACATGATTTCAAAAGGATATCGAAAGCATGAGCCATACGGACAACACAGTGATCGCCACCGGCACGAGTCGTTTGCTGCCCAATAGATCGACGGATCGCAACATTGCGGTGCCGCGAGACCTGCCTGGCGTGGTGATTTTCCTGCACGGCGTGAATGACCCCGGGGCATCCTACGAGTCGGTGGAAATCGGGTTGTGCCAAGGGGTTAACGAGCGGCTGGATCGGCAGGATCTGAAGGCGGGGCGGTATGGGGCCAAGTACAACGAGGCTAACAGTACGCCCAGGAAGGAGTGGAAGGACAACGAGGGGCAAATACTCGACGATCCGGATACTTATCTTTACCAGCGCGATACAGAGGCCCCCAAGACCCGCAGCCTGTTGATTCCGTTTTATTGGGGCTACCGGGCCGAATCCGGCGAAATCAAACGCGATAAAAATGGCGATCCGGCCCGCTTGCGCGATCAATTCCTGGACCGATTCGACAATCGTCTGGATCGTCACTTCGCCAAAGGCGGCGGATTTTTCGCCAACGCCACCAACAATTTGCTGGAAATGTACGAAGAAGGGTTCGGCAAATGGCTGCGCCATTGGGTTCAACCGACCATGCCTAACTCCCTGTACATGGGCAAAGCGCCGCATCGAAGGTATTTCGTGCTGGCCGCGACCCGGCTGGCGATGCTGGTCAGCGAGATTCGCCGCGTCTCACCCGATGAAACCATCACCATCATGGGGCACAGCCAGGGCACGCTGATCACCTTGCTCGCCCAGGCCATGCTGGTGGATCGCGGTGAACGCTGTGCCGACTGCGCAATCATGGTGGCCTCGCCCTACTCGGTACTGCCGAGTGCGACCCCGAAAAATTCGCAGACCCTGCAAACTCTGTTCGACATCGTGCAACACACCACTCAATTTCCCCATACGCAACCGCCCCTCAGCGCCGTGCGCTATGGCGTACCGGGTTATGGCGGTCGCACGGGGCCGCGCTGGTCACCCGAACAAGGCGAGCGTCTGGGCGCAGACGGGAACACCCTGGTGTTTCCCGAGCGCGACAACCGCGGCAAGGTTTATCTGTATTTTTGCCCGGACGACACCACCGTAGCACTGGATGATGTGCAAGGCATCGGCACGTACGGCGTGCCGGACGCGTTGCCCGATGGCCAACCGGCCATGACCGCGCTGCAATCCATGCGCTTCTATCAACGCCTGTGGACCAGGCGCCTGCGTGATGGTGAGCCGGTACTGGTGGGCAAGCCGCCGCAGGCGGACTTCACCCGTGTCGAAGGCGAACCGCGCTATCCCGGTGGCGGCTCGGTCGCAGCGCTAGCCTCGCAAACCGGAATCCGCAAAGGCCAGCAACGCACCATCAACGCCGAACAACTGCATCCACCCCATGCACCGCAGATGTTTGGCGGCGAAGCCGTGACGGGGTCTAGCCATCAGGCCGGAAAGGATCGACCGGATGCGGTGTCGCAAAACGCGGCATTGGGCAACCCCGGTGCCACTTTCAAATGGATTTATGTGACCAACAGTGACCAGCGACTCGACCTGGACGATGGGCTTGTTCGCTGGAATCACGGCAAAGAGCCCGACGACCAGACCCGGGCCCTGCGCCAGACGCCGGTGTCCGGCAACCCGATGCTCAATCGTAAGGACCACTACCGCATCTACCGTGAGGAAACCCCGAACGAAATCCGTGCACGCATGCAGGTTGACCAGAAGGAATGGACTGACAACAGCTATCACTCGGCGGTATTGCGCAGCCCGGAGAACCATCGCTGGGTGACGGCGATGGACATTGCGATTGGGCAGGCCAGGTGCCTGGATGATCCGGTGATGCGTGAGGTGTTGGTGGCGATTGCGGATTGGAAGATGGAAAAAAAGCGGTTCTTTGATGAGGTGGTGCAGATGGAAGGTTGGTCGCGACTGAGCGCTGAGGCTCAAGCATTGGTGGAGGCCAGCTATCTGTATTACGACAAGGGCAAGTTTCCCTCAAATGAGCTGGTTTCGCTGACACCGCCGCAACTGGTGATGGCTTCATTGGGAAAAGGAGTACACCCATGAGGGATCGCTGGCAGGGCAAATCACAGCGACCGCGCTTGAAGGGTTATCTCTGGACGGCCGGGATATTGATAGCGACTTGGCTTGGTTTCTTGCTGTTCATCATCTACACAGCTCAGGCTGAAAACAGGGAGTTAGGGGACGTGAGCGCCGCGATGCTTAAGGGAATAGCGAGTATTTTTGGCACGCTGATATTGATCTTCAGCTTCCACTGGCTCGGCAAGGCCGAAGCCTACCAAGACGCAGAGCTTGAAACCTACAAATCAAAAGTCATGGCTGAAAGTGCCGAGCGCATGGCTACCCAGGAGCGTACTTATGCGTTGGAAATACGGGGAGTTGGACTCGCAGTCGACAATTGGCATCAATCTTCAATTTGGCGAGAAATCAAAAAGACCAATAACAATTTCACTTCGATCTATTCACGAGACCCCAAGGATTACGATGCCTCTGTTAACTCTCGGAGAATCACGGCGAGAATCAATACCCGTGTCGCTTTTACGCATGCGGCCAGCGATTCGGTAGCTTATTGGCCGATTCCCGTGTTTGCAATCGCACCGCCCAAGCAGCCGGAACACGTGGGGGCCGCCGCAAATATTTCAGATGGACGCAATGTCGCCACCTTGGGCGTGACGCTGTTTCTCTGGCAAGACGCGGACAATGCCTCGCATGCCCAAAGCATGATCGAGCGCCTATACAAGTTCTTCGACGACAATCCACAGGTACCGCAAGCATTGATCGTGAGCGAGGATGGTGATGTGACCCGAAGTGGTCTTCGCGTGGCCGGCACACCAGGTCTGCAAAATATCCATGCCGTGCCAGCGGTGTACGAAAGTATGACCGGCCTGCTGCTCACCCGTTCAGATCCGGTAGACCGCTACATCCGTCCCTTTGCCACCCAAGACTCGGAAGACAACCAGAACACAAGCACCGACATGGGCAAGCTGTGGGCGTTCTACTGGAGTCGAGATGATGCATTTCTTGATTGGTATAAAGAAAGTGAGCGTGCAAAAGGCACTACAGGTCATATTCGTCCTATTACCACCATGTCCTCCACCTACTGGCAATCCCAACTCCCCACCCTCTGGCAAACCCTGAGCAACCGAGGCCCCGGCCATTTCGAACCTTCCCCATGGCTACCGGTGCGCTGGGCCGAGCATCAGGTCAAGGAGTTCGATAAAGCCCCGGTGTTGGGCTACCTGCACCGCCCGATCAAAGTCCCGATGCGTGACGAAAACGGCAAACCGCTCAAACCCGCACTACAGGCCAAAGCCCTGCAAGCTGGTTGGCTGAAGGCAGTGGAAACCCTGCCCAAAGGTGAAAAACCGGCACGAGTGTTTTACGACAGCACCGACAACACCCCTGGCGAGATCGCCCTGACCATCGCGTTGCATGGCCTCAATGTCGATGGAGCCGGTCTCGAATTGGGCAATGTCGACGAGGGCTACGACATCGGTCGGCGCCTGGGCAACACCGGCGTCAGCAGCGCCCTGGTCGAAATCAACCTGGCCACGATTGCCAGTTATCAGGAAGGCGGCGTCAGCGCGGTGGTGTACACCGGCGAGGACGGCAGCGTCACCGTGCAAATGGTCCGCCCGCCGGACGAAGCCCGCAAAGCGAAAAACCAGCAAACCCACGGGGCTGACCCGTTCAGGTTTCGTATGCCGGGAGACAAACCATGAGCCATCCCATCTGCCTGGGTGATGCCACCAGCAGCGGTGGCACAGTGATTTCCTGCCAGCTTGAAGGCACGCATACCCTCAATGGAAAAACTCCGGCGGTATTGGGCGATAAGGCCAAGTGTCCGCTGCATCTGGGCGAGTTTGCCTTCGTCGAGGGGCATCCGCGTCGGCGTATGAACGGCATTCCGGTCGTATTGCAGGGGCATCTGCTGGCCTGCGGTTGTCATGCCTTGGCAAGCATTGCTTTGAACGTACGAGTTATCTGACGTGGAACTTCGTGACATCAACCCGGTAATGCGCTGGGGTATCGCTGCCATTTTAGGCCCCTTGCTGCTGATTTTCAGCGTTCATTGGTGGGGCAAGGCCGTGGCCAGTGAACGGGCGGGGCTGGCCGCCTACAAAGCCGACGTCATGAAACAAATCGCCGAGCGGCAGGCCACCCAAGCGCGGACTCATGCGTTGGAAATACGAGGCGTGGGGCTTGCGATTCATCAGGATCATCAGTCTGAAATCTGGCAATTCATCAAAAAGAAAAACGACAACTTTGCTTCGATTTATTCTCGAGACCCCAAGGACTATAAGGCGTCACTAAGATCCAGAGAAAACTCCAGAGATATCAAAATCCGAGTTTCATTCAAACATTCGGCGGGCGAGTCGGTGGCGTATTGGCCGATTCCTGTATTTTCCATCGCGCCGCCCAAGCAACCTTCAGATACCGGGGCCGCAAGCAATATTCTCAGCGGGCGCAATGCCGCCACGCTTGGTGTCACGCTGTTTTTGTGGCAGGACGCGGAGAATACGACCCATGCCCAGGGCATGATCGAGCGCTTGTTCCAGTTCTTTGATGACAACCCCCAAGTGCCCCTGGCCTTGATCGTGAGCGAAGACGGCGATGTCACGCGAAACGGCTTGCGCGTACCAGGCACTCCGGGATTGCAGAATGGTCATGTCGTCCCCACCGTCTACGAAAGCATGGCCGGGCTGTTGGTCACCCGCTCAGATCGGGTGGATCGATATATCCGTCGTTATGCCACCCATGAGCGTGAGGACAACCAGAACAAAGACACAGATTTGGGCAAGCTGTGGGCGTTTTACTGGAAGCAATCCCGAGAGTTTTTAGATGTGTACGAAGAGGCGGAGCGTGCCAAAGGCGCTCAAGATCCCTTAGCCCCCGGCACCATGTCCACCGCCTACTGGCAATCCCAACTTCCCACCCTCTGGCAAACCATCAGCAACCGCGGGCCGGGAGAATTCCAACCCTCGCCCTGGCTACCCATCCGCTGGGCCCAGCATCAGGTCAAAGAATTCGACGCCGCGCCGGTGCTGGGTTATCTGCACCGACCAATCAAGGTTTCGATGCAGGATGAACACGGCCAGCGGCTCAAACCGGCGTTGCAGGCCAAAGCCCTGCAGGCAGGCTGGCTGCAAGCTTTGGATACGTTGCCTGAAGGGAAGAAACCGGTCCGGGTGTTCTACGACACCACCGACAATCGGGACGCTGAAATTGCCCTGACCATTGCCTTGCATGGCCTGAATACCGACGGCCACGGTATCGAGTTGGGCAATGTCGACGAGGGTTACGACATCGGTCGGCGCCTGGGCAATACCGGGGTCAGTGGCGCGCTGGTGCAAATCAACCTGGCGACCATTGCCAGCTACCTGGATGGCGGCGCCAGCGCAGTGGTCTACGCCGGGCAGGACGGCAGCCTGACCGTGCAAATGATCCGCCCGCCGGACGAAGCGCGCAAAGAAAAGAACCGCGAAAACCGAGGTGCCGACCCGTTCAAGTTCGGCGCCCCTAACGGCGGCGTATCCAGAACATGAGCCATCCCATCTGCCTGGGCGACGCCACCAGCAGCGGCGGCACCGTGATTTCCTGCCAGCTTGAAGGCACGCATACCCTCAATGGAAAAACTCCGGCGGTATTGGGCGATAAGGCCAAGTGTCCGCTGCATCTGGGCGAGTTTGCCTTCGTCGAGGGGCATCCGCGTCGGCGTATGAACGGCATTCCGGTCGTATTGCAGGGGCATCTGCTGGCCTGCGGTTGTCATGGCGTTGCGAGTAATGCTCGGCATGTGCGGGTAGGTTAGGTCGTAACCACTGTGACGCATCAGGATGGTCAGGTGCTGCCAGCTTCATTTGATCAAACAAAAAAAAGCCCGCGGGAGGGCGGGCAAACCGTAGTTTCTTGAATGAGCGAGGCAAATGTACAGGTTGTGGCTTCGAGGCGGGGTGAAGAAAAGTTCATCTGGAGGAACGCCACGGGCCAGACATCTCTGGACGGTCAGGGCAAATGATCCGCCGCAAAATCGGCTTCCGATCGCGCATGCAAACGACCCTTGCGACAGGCCTGCTGGAAAACCTCGAAGTCGCGCTCGTTCTGTTCGGTATAGCCTTGGGCATATTTGTAAAGCGCATCGGCCAGCGCCTCGCCCTTGCCGATGTAGCCGCTGATCTGCGCGGCGTATCCGGACGATTTGGCATGGGCGCGGGCCAGGGCGCGACCGCAAAGTCGACCGTAGGCTGCGAAAGCCTCTGCATCAAATGTTTCGAGTTCGGCCGAAACCTTCATGTCGCGTAACTGACGCACGTAAAAGTGACGACCGCTGGGGCCGGTGGTCCAGCCAAGGAACAGATCGCTGGCCGATTGCATCAAGCGCTGACCGTCGACCACGCGCTGCCCCTCATGGCGGACCCGCGACTTGGCTTTCACGTAATCGGCGAGTACGGAACGGCGTGCTTCCTTGAATTGCAGGAACAGCGGGAATTGCTGTTCGTCGGTCAACAGCGCCACCATGCAACGGGTGCCGACACTGCCGACACCCACCACTTTGAACGTCATGTCTTGAGCGGTGAAGCGTGACAACAATTCACGACGGTCGGCTTGCAGCGTGCCGCGGTAGTCGCGCATGAACGTGTCGAACAACGGTCGCCAGTCAGACAGTCGCAACCAGTCATCGTCGGCATCCAGCAACGTGGTGTTGTTGTGCAGGTGAAAGATTTCCGGCAAATCATCGCGAATGATCAGGCGACCGTGGTTATCGCGCTCGCTGATTTTCGGCAGCAGTTCGGCATGGGTACGATGTTCGGCTTTGTCGATGGCACGTTGCACGTGTTCCAGAGTGTTTTTGCTCGCCTGTTCACGCAAATCGCCGTAGGTGATGGCCTCGTACCAGGTCTCCAGGGTGCTTTGTTCGGCGCACTCGAGCATGGTCTCCTGATAGGCCCCCAGCAGCTCATGACAGATCGAATCTTCGACCGATTTGCCGTGGCGCAAGTCGCGGGCGGCCACCACAAAACTTGTGGCCAGACGCTTTACATCCCACTCCCATGGCCCTGGATGAACTTCATCAAAGTCATTGACGCTGAACAGCAGGTTGCGTTCGGGTGTGGCGAAACCACCGAAGTTCATCAGGTGACTATCACCACAGATCGGCGCGACCAATCCCATATCAGGCGTGTCTGCCAGATCATGCGCCTGCAACAGCGCGTTGCCACGGTAAAAGGTGAACGGCGACTCCAGCATGCGCCCGTAACGCAACTCGACCAGCGACTTGATCCGCCCCTCACTCGATGCCTTGATCAGCGGAATCGGATCGCGCTTGGCTTTGCCCGACGTCGCGTGGGCACTACGGGGGCATTTCTTGCGCGCATCTCTGCCTTGTTTGAAGCGGTCTTTGAGGAGGCTCATGTGGGCTCGTTCGGCGGGGGAGAGTGGCTTTGCCGATTGAGTGTAGAAGGGCTTTTCGCAAAATAATCATTCTGCGCTTTAGGCGCCTGTATTTTTGTTGAGTTTGCACAAAACTGCGAAATCGAAAAGCCGAAGGAGCGCATTCAGAAAATGCTCGCCGCTGTTGAGGTGGTGATTGCGCGTTATCCCCAGTATCGAGAGCAGGCAACACATGTCGTCGGTGCCATTGAACAGGCTGCGGCACCGTTTGCTGTGACGTTTGGCTGATTCGCGCGAGCGGGTGGGTATGTTTGTCCGAATGGATCCGATTTGCGTCGTCAATAAAATGACGGAATCGCGCTTTTATTTGCCGTACGGCGGCAAAGTAGACAAGCTATTGACAGTGTCCGTGGGATCTCCCATTATCTGCCGCGTTTTGATGGCCTTGCGCCATAAAAATGTCGGTGGTGACTGGGCAGTTCCCCATGGTTCGCAACCGCAGTACGATACAAATGCCTACACCGTCAGCGGGCTTCAAAAAGGAGCGTCCGCTTGAATCTTCAGGAAGAAATTTCATGTTCGTTGAGCGCGTACTGGTTACTGGCGGAGCGGGATTCATTGGATCGCACCTTGTAGAAGCGTTGCTGGCCAAGGGTTACAAGGTTCGAGTGCTGGATAACTTGTCGACCGGCAAAGTCAGTAACCTGCCGATGGACAATGCCAACCTGAACCTGGTGGTTGGCGATGTCGCAGACAGTGCCGCAGTGGCCCAAGCGATGCGCGATTGCAGTGCCGTCGTTCATTTGGCGGCGGTGGCTTCGGTGCAAGCGTCGGTGGATGATCCGGTCGGTACACACCAAAGCAATTTCGTCGGCACGCTCAACGTTTGTGAAAGCATGTTGAAGGCCGGTATCAAGCGCGTCGTGTTCGCCTCCAGTGCTGCCATTTACGGCAACAACGGCGAAGGTTCGGCGATCGACGAAGACACGCCAAAATCGCCACTCACACCCTATGCCAGCGACAAGTTGTCCAGTGAGCATTACCTGGACTTCTATCGCCGTGAACACGGCCTGGAGCCGGTGATCCTGCGCTTCTTCAACATCTTTGGCCCGCGCCAGGATCCGTCCTCGCCGTACTCCGGTGTGATCAGCATTTTCACCGAGCGGGCGTTGAAGCAACTGCCGGTGTCGATTTTCGGTGACGGTGAGCAGACCCGCGACTTCGTCTATGTCCTGGACCTGGTGAGCATCCTGCTGCAAGCCGTGGAGACCAATGAGCCGCGTCCTGGAGCGGTGAACATTGGCCTCAGCCGTTCCACCAGCCTCAATGATTTGATCGCTGAACTGGGGGTTGCCACCGGCAATCCTTTGACGGTAAACAAACAGGCGTCACGTCAAGGCGACATTCGCCATTCGCGCGCCAATAATGCTCGCCTGCTCGAGCGCTTTGATCTTCCGGAACCGACTTCCATCGGCAACGGTCTAGCGCAACTCATCCGCAGTTTGTAACTCGGTCGGCTTAAGCTGCCCGAAGTTCAAGCAGTACTGATCCGTCATTTCAAGAGTGAGTTATGGAAATCGTTTTTCGCAGGACGCGTGTCCGCTCGGTCGCCAAGCGACTGTTAGCCGCTCTGGCGCTGTGTGTGAGTGGCCCCGCCGTGCAAGCCGCGGTATTGACGCCTCCCTCAAGCGTGACTTTCTGGTATGCCGACGAGCCGCCGATCTCTGAGCTGGCGCAGTTTGACTGGGCTGTCGTCGAACCCGGGCACATGACGGCGAACGATGTCAAAACGTTGCGCAAGCTGGGCAGCGAACCGTTTGCCTATATGTCTGTGGGCGAGTTCGACGGTTCAAAAGCGGATATCTCCAAGGCCGGCCTGGACAAGGCTGTCTCTCCGGTGCGAAACGACTCGTGGAACAGCCAGGTCATGGACCTCACGGCACCGGCCTGGCGCGAACACTTGCTCGGCCGTGCCAGGCAGCTGCAAGCCCAGGGCTATGGTGGACTTTTTCTCGATACCCTCGACAGTTTCACTCTGCTGCCAGAGGCATCTCGTGAAGCCCAGCGTGCCGGTCTTGCCAGTTTTCTGCGGGAACTGCACAAGCAGCAGCCAAAGCTGAAGCTGTTTTTCAATCGTGGCTTTGAAGTGCTGCCGGAGCTTGACGGCGTGGCTGCAGCGGTAGCTTTCGAGTCGCTCTACGCTGGTTGGGACGCAGCCGCCAAACGATACCGTCCAGTGCCGGAGGCGGACCGCCAATGGCTGCTGGGCCAGCTGCAACCGTTGCGTGCCAAAGGGATTCCACTGGTGGCGATCGACTATTTGCCACCGGAACGACGCGAAGAGGCCCGCAAGCTGGCCAAGCGTTTGCGCGATGAAGGTTTCATTCCTTTCATCAGCACCCCGGAACTGAATTCGATGGGCATCAGCAACATCGAAGTGCAGCCGCGGCGTGTCGCGTTGGTTTACGACCCGCGCGAAGGTGACCTGGCCAACAACGCCGGTCACACCTATCTGGGCGGGCTGCTCGAATACCTGGGTTATCGCGTTGACTACCTGCCTGCCAGCAGCTCCATGCCGGATTATCGCTTCAGTGGCTTGTATGCCGGGGTGATTACATGGATGACCAGCGGTTCGCCGCAAGATGCTCCGGCATTCAACCGTTTCATCAGCGCACGTCTGGACGAGCAGGTACCGGTGGTTTTTTTCTCCGGCCTGCCGGTTGAAGACCAGGTTCTGCTCAAGCGCATGGGCCTGAAGCGAGAAGCCCCGCCGGGTACCCAAGCACTGACAGTGACTCATCAAGACAAGGCGCTGCTCGGCGCTTTTGAAGCACCGGTGCAGCCCCGATCCCGTGACCTGACGGCGGTCTCGGTATTGCCCAAGGGGCCGACACCGGCACTTTCGCTGAGCAATGCTGCAGGGCAAACCTTCGACCCGGTCGTCATTGGCGATTGGGGCGGTCTGGCGTTGGCACCTTACATTCTTGAGGTGAACAACGAGCGCAGTCGCTGGATTCTCGACCCCTTCGCTTTCCTCAAGGCAAGCCTGCGTCTGCCTGAGCAACCACGGCCGGACACCACCACAGAAAACGGCCGTCGAATCGCCACCGTACACATCGACGGCGATGGCTTTCCCTCCCGCGCCGAAGTGCGTGGCACGCCATATGCCGGCCGTCACACGCTGGATGACTACATCAAGCCCAACCCGTTCCTGACGTCGGTGTCGATCGTCGAGGGTGAAATTTCGCCACGTGGCATGTTCCCGCACCTGGCACGCGAACTGGAGCCCATCGCCCGCGAGATCTTCGCCAATCCGAAAGTCGAAGTGGCCACCCACACCTTCAGCCATCCGTTTTTCATGCAGCCGGAAAAGGCCACTAAACGTGAGAATTTCAAACCGGAATATGGTTTGAACATGGCTATTGCGGGCTACGACAAAATTGATTTTTATCGCGAGGTTGTCGGTTCCCGCGACTACATCAACCAGCAGCTCACCACTCCGGAAAAACCGGTGAAAATGGTGTTCTGGCCAGGTGACGCCTTGCCTTCGGCAGCGACGCTGAAGATTGCCTACGATGCCGGTCTGAAAAACGTCAACGGCGCGGAAACGATGATGACCAAGGCCGATCCGTCGCTGACCGGGTTGAACCCGCTACTGCGCCCTACCGAGGGCGGTTTGCAGTACTACGCGCCGATCATCAACGAGAACCTCTACACCAACCTGTGGAAAGGTCCGTATTACGGTTTCCGCGAAGTGATCGACACCTTCGAGCTGACCGACAGCCCGCGCCGCCTGCGTGGCCTGCACCTTTACTACCACTTTTATTCAAGCACCAAGCAGGCTTCGATCAAGGCCATGCACGAGATCTACGGCTACATGCGCGACCAACAGCCGATGTCGCTGTGGATGAGCGACTACATCGATCGATTGCACGGCTTGTATCAGGCCAGCCTGGCGCGGACCGCCGATGGCAACTGGCAGATTCGCGGCATGGATGCATTGCGCACCGTGCGCCTGGACCCGCAAATGGGCTGGCCGGATTTGCTGCGATCGCAAGGCATTGCCGGTGTTCGAGACATACCGCAAGGGCGCTATGTGGCACTGAGCAGCGACCGGGCACTGCTGGTGCTGCGACCTGATCGGGACAGCCGCCCGGCATTGGAGGAAGCCAATTTGCCTCTGCTGAGTTGGCAGTACCTGGATGATCAACGCGTGAGTTTTTCGTTTGCCGGGCAGTTTGATCTGACCTTCTCGGTACGGTCGGCGAGTGCCTGCCGGGTCGAAGTGGATGGACAGCGTTTTGCAGGCAAGGCATCGGCCGGTCTGTGGACTTTTCAATTACCAATGAAGCAGGTGAGTAATGGTCAGCTCTTCTGCAACTAATTCTTCAGCGAGCAAAAACAGCCGCCTGCTCAACCCGTGGGCGCTGGCGGTGGTGGCGGTTGCCGTGGGCGGTCTGCTGTGGGCGACCTTCCAGCGTGAAGAAGTATTCCAGCCTGACGGCCGCGAACCGGATGCGGTTTCCGCCAACTATGCCGAACTGCTGCTGACCGCTCACCCGGAAGACGATCACCTGCGTCTGCAACTGGTCGACCTGTTGATTCGCCTCGGTGATTACACCAAGGCCCGCCAGCATCTGGAGAATTGGCCCAAGCCGAACCTGCAATTGCAGGCGTATTACCGGCTCGAGCTGGATGCGCTGGAAGCGGCCAAGGACAGTGACCTGATCACCCAGCAGGCCTTGGTCGAGCGTCTGAAAAGCTTCGATCACCGGATGCTGCCATTGCCGCAATTGCAGAACCTGGCCAAGCTCGCACTGACCTTGCAGGCACCGGCGTTTGCCGCCAGTGTCTATGAAGAAATTGCTGCTCGCGACCCGCAGCAGCGCAGCGCGGCGCTCAAGTCCGCTGCGCAATGGTACCTGGCGGGCGAGCAACCGGGGCGCGCCGCAGAAATCTATCTGCAGTTGAGAAAGGATACTGATCAGGCGGGCGAACGTCGTGAGTATGCCCAGTTGGCCTACAACAGCCTGTTGGCTTCCGGTCAGGGCGACCAGGCTGCGCAGGTGCTTGAAGATGAAATCGACTCGCTGATCAACCCGCAAACCGACTCGGCCTGGGTCCAGCAGGGCGTCGATGTGGCCGTCGCCAGCAAGCGCTTCGATCTGGCGCAGCGCTTCCTGCAACAGTGGCGCATCCTGCAACCGGACAACCCGCAGATCCTGCAGAAGGATTTCAGCATGCGTCTGGCCCTCGGCGATTTGCCGGGCGCCTGGGAAAGCGGCCAGCAACTGCTCGAAGAACATCCCGAAGATGTGCAGTTGCTTGAGCAGATGGCCCACCTCGGCGAATGGCAGGGTGAAAACGAAGCGGCGCTCGGTTACTGGATTCGTCTGTTGAAGCTGCGTGAAAGCGCGCAAACCCGTGAGCACGCCTGGCGCCTGGCCAGCCAGCAGTTCGACTTCGACCGCTCGATTCCGTTGCTTGCCGAGATCATGGAGCAGCGTGCGCTGACCGACATCGAACTCGATGCGCTGATCTACGGTCACGAATCGCGGGGTACGCCAAAAGAGGCTGAAGCCTGGCTGCGCACGTATTTGCGCAAGTACCCCAAGCATCGCCTGGCCTGGACGCGCCTGCTGCAAAACCTGGAAAACACCGGGCAATATGCAGCCAAGGCCAACGTTTACAAGGACTACTCGAAACGTTTTGCGCTGACCACCACCGAGCGCGTCGATTGGGTCGATACCTATCTCAAGTTGTTCGATAACACGTCGGCATGGCAAGTGTTGCAAGTCGATAACCGCACCATCACTGATCCGAACTACTGGCGCTCCCGGGCCTCGCTGGCCTGGGACCTGGAACGGGACGATGAATTGCAGGTGTCGCTCGAGAAGCTGTTGACGCTCAAAGGCTCGCTCAACAGCGGCGACGAGAGTCAGTTGATCACCCTTTATCGAACCAGCAATCCACAGCGCGCTCTGCAGTTGATGGTCGCCAGCTGGCAACGCAGCCACGACCAGCAGCGTTTGGTCGAGGCCTTGCAGCAAGCCCAGGAATTGCAGGACTGGCCGCAAGTGGAGTCGCTGCTCAAGGACGCCGAGCAATACCCTGATGCCTATGGCCAGTCTCAAGTGTTGGCAGTACGCGGTGCATTGGCAGTGCAGAAGGGCCAGACCGACGAAGCGCTGCGCCTGTATCAGGAAGGCCTCGCGCGGTTCCCCGACGACAACCTGTTCCGCGAACGCCTGATGTGGCTGTACGTCGATCAGGGCAACACCGCCGCACTCAAGCCTTTGCTGAGCCAATGGAAAGCCCGGGCGTGCGAAGACCGTCTGCTGTGGCTGCCATTCGCCAGCGCCAGTCAGATGCTCGGCCGCGACAGCGAAGCGTTGGCCTGGTATCGCATGTACCTCAAGAGCAGTCCTCAGGACTGGCTGGTGCAAGCGGCCTACGCCGATGCGCTGGACAGTGCCGGCTATAAGGATGCGGCCCAGCGTCTGCGCTTGAAGCTGCTGCGCAGCCCCGAAGGCGAAAATCTGCAGCCGTCGTCTCAACGCTACGGCACCTGGTTGCGTTTGATGGCCAGCAGCTATTCACCGAAAAAGGCCCAGCAGGAAGTCCTGAAATGGAAGGACGGCTCGCCGGCGATGTTGCAACTGTGGTTTGAGCGTTTGCTGGCGCGTCTTGATGCGACCAATCAGGAATCGCAAAAAGACCAATGGCTGGCTTGGGCGCGCAGTCAGGGCCTGAAGGTCGAGCGTTATGAGCAGATTCAGGAAGCTCTGCGCAGCCGCAACAAGGCGCAGGTCGAAACGTTGTTGGCCAGCAGCGACCTCAACCCGGCGCAACGCGCTCAGGCCCTCAGTCGTCTGGGTCGCCTGAATGAAGCCCTCGACACCAGCCTGACGGCGCTCGGTGATGAGCAGCCGGAAGCGGTGCGCGAACAGCTGCGCCGCCAGGCTGTGGAGATCCACGAACGCACGCCGCAAGGTGCGCAGTTGTCGTGGCATGAACAGGACTTCGGCGGCCTGGAGTTCAACGCGCCACGCCTGGAGATTGCGCACAACCTGGGCGATAAGTGGTACGCCGATCTTGAGCTGGAGCAGGGCGACTACAGTGGTGACGAAATCGAATCATCGCGCATCGGCGAGGAGCGTAACGCCGCCCTGACCCTGCAACGTGCGGTGGAGGACGGCAGCTATAAACTGTTCGCCGATACCAGCCAGCGCAGCGATGACGACCGCAACGGCCTGGGCCTGTCCCGGACCTGGCAGCTGGGTGTGAGCGATGAACTGGAAACCGGCGTCGACTGGCATCGCAAGAACGAAGACAGCGGCTTGATGCGCGCCTTCGGCCAACAGGACCGCGTGTATCTGGGTGGCCGCCATAGTTTGACAGCCCGCGATCAGGTCAGTTGGGAAGTCGCGCAGCGGTCGTTTTCCACCCGGGCCGGTGACGATCTGGGCGATGGCCATGCGCTGAAAATGGAGTACAACCACACGCTGGAATTCGCCGGTCCCAACTGGACCGTGCGCAGCGGTGTCGACTACCAGAAGAATCGGGTCAAGGATAAGTCGCTGGATTACCTGTCGACTAACTTTGGTGGCCCGGTCATCAGAGCGGCGCCTGTGCAGACGTTCGACCCTGATACCGGTTTGCCCGACCCGATCAATCCACTGGATATCGAGACCGTCACCGCCAGCGACCTGCTGCAAAGTCGCTATGGCCAACTGTATGTCGGCAGCTCCTGGCGTCGCGGCATACCTGGCGCGCTGGTGCGGACCAGGCCGCAGTACACCTGGCTGGTTGACCTGACGGCAGGCTGGCAATGGACCGATCAAACATTCAACTACGGCATCAATACCGGGATCGGCGTTGAAGTGCTGGGTGACGACGAACTGGCCCTGACCTTCGGCTACCAATCCGCGCCACAAGGCGGGGACGGCAAGGCCGGCGGAACACTGGGCGTGAGCTACGGCGTGCGTTTCGGACGCTGATCATGGAATTTCTACGGGAGAAAAACGTATGCAAGCAATTCGTAATCTGAGCCTGGCGCTGGCGGTCCTGGTCGTCGCCGGTTGTGCCAGTTTCACCGACGAAAGCAGCCCGAGCCTGCCGCGCACTGCGCAGTGGGGCATCGTGCCGATGGTCAACTATTCGCAGACACCACAGGCCGGTGAACGCAGCGAGCAAATTCTGCTCAGCGTCCTCAGCAGCCATGGCCTGCAGCCACGGGTTTACCCAGCCAGCACTCAGGGTGAGCAAGCGCTGATGGACGATAACGAGCGTCTGGCCGGTGCCCTGGATTGGGCGCGTGAGCAGAAGCTCGATTACGTGGTCGCCGGTAGCGTCGAAGAATGGCAGTACAAGAATGGCCTGGACGGCGAGCCGGCGGTAGGCATCAGCCTGCGCGTGCTGGATGCCGATAGCGGCCGGGTGCTCTGGAGCAAAAGCGGCGCGCGTGCCGGTTGGTCTCGTGAAAGCCTCGCGGGTACCGCGCAAAAGGTGCTCGACAAACTTGTTGGCGCCCTTACGTTCGAGTGATCGCAATGAATTCTCCACACATGGATTACAGCCTGGCGCCTCGCGCCAGCGGCCCGGTGTCTTGGCTGGAAACGTTCCTGGTAACCGGCCTGGTCATCGGCCTCGGCCTCTGGTTGACCCCGGACGACCCGATGCAGATGCACGGCGGGTTCCCTTGGCCGATTCTGGCGCCGCTGCTGTTGGGTGTGCGTTACGGTTTTGTGCGCGGTCTGCTCAGCGCCGGTTTGTTGGTTCTGGCCGTTTTCGCCCTGCGCTACAGCGGCCATGCCGGCTATGCGCAGCTTGAGCCGTCGTGGATAGTCGGCGTGCTGGTATGCGGCATGCTGGTGGGCGAGGTGCGCGATCTGTGGGAGCGACGCCTGGAGCGTCTGCAGATGGCCAACGATTATCGTCAGTACCGTCTCGATGAGTTCACCCGTGCGCATCAGATTTTGCGGGTCTCCCATGACCGCCTGGAACAGCGTGTGGCGGGTAGCGACCAGAGCTTGCGCAGCTCGCTGCTGGGCCTGCGCGAAAAACTGCGGGTGATGCCCGAGCATGGCGATGCCCTGGCGGCATTGGCCGACCCGATCGTTGCCGTGCTTGGACAGTACGGCGCGCTGCGGGTGGCCGGGTTGTATCGAGTCGACGAGCGCGGTGAGCGAGTGTTGCCGGCGCCGCTGGCAACCATCGGCGTCATGGGCTCGCTGGACACCGAGGACGGACTGGTCAAGTTGTGCCTGGAGCGAGGTGAGTTGGTCAGCGTACGTCAGGAATTGATCGATGCCGGTGGCTCGGCGCAATTCTCGTCGCTGCAGGCCTGCATTCCGTTGATCGATGCCGAAGGGCGTCTGCTGGCGGTGCTGGCGGTGCGACAGATGCCGTTCTTTGCCTTCCAGGATCGCACGCTGAGCCTGCTGGCGCTGTTGGCCGGTCACATCGCCGACCTGCTGTTGCGTGACGTGCAAGTGCTGCAATTGGTCGATGCCGACGCGCAGCACTTCACACTGCAACTCAAGCGTTCACTGGTCGACGTCGAACAGCACCAGTTGTCTGCCGGACTGTTCGCCTTCGAAATGACCCGTTCCAACGAAGAACTGACGCGCCTGCTGGAACGCAGCCAGCGCGGTCTGGATTTGCACTTGCCGCTGCGCAACAACCGCGATCACCAGTTGCTGCTGGTGCTCTTGCCGTTGACCAGTCCGCAAGGCACTGAGGGCTATCTGTCGCGTATCAACCTGCTGGTGCATGAACACTTCGGCATTGAAAGTGACTTGGACAGCCTCGGCGTGCGGGTCATGCCGTTCAACCTGGAGCCTGATGATCACAACGGGCTGCGTAACTTCCTGTTCAACGAGTGTGGTCTGAATGATCAGCAAGTGGCTGTTTAGCGGAGCCTTGTTGTTAGAGGCGGGCAGTTGGGCCAGTTTGTGGGTCGACGCGCCCGAGGCGCATCAATTGCTGGTGTTCACCCTCACTCACGGTTTGGCCAGCGTGCTGTTGTGTGGCGCGGTCTGGTTGCTGTTGCCGGCGCGTTACCGTTCGCCCCTGCCGTGGAGCCCGCTGTTCATTTTCAGCCTGGCGTTCTTCGTGCCGGTGCTCGGGACCGTGGGCGTGGTCGCGGCGATCTTCCCGGCGCTGTACCTGCCACGCAAACGCGACAAGCAGGCCTGGCAAGCGGTGGGCATTCCGAGCCTGCCGTATCGGGCGCAGATGCAATTGCATTCGCCGATCTTCGCCGATGGCGGTTTGCAGGATGTCTTGCGTCATGCACCGGATCCGGATCAACGTCTGGCTGCATTGCTGGCCACCAAACGCATGCCTGGCAAGGAAGCGGTGCCGATTCTCAAACTGGCACTGGGCGACCCGAGCGACGATGTGCGGCTGCTGGCCTACTCAATGCTCGACAAGCAGGAAAGCGACATCAACCTGCGTATCCAGATTGCCCTCGGCCAACTGCACGGCGCCTCGACCAAGGCCGCCGGTGTGCTGCATGGCACCCTGGCGCGTTGGTATTGGGAGCTGGCGTACCTGGGGCTGGCGCAGGGCAGCGTGCTCGAACACGTCCTCAACCAGGCCAGCGAACATGCCGAACAAGGTCTGCAGGCGGGTGAGGGCGGTGAGCTGTTTCTGTTGGCCGGGCGTATTGCCCTGGAACGCGGCGACATCGAGCGCGCCGAAGTGTTGCTGACCCAGGCCCAGGAAAACGGCATGGGCGCGGCGCAGATTCTGCCGTTCCACGCCGAACTGGCTTTCGAGGCCGGTCGCTACCATGAAATTCCGGGGTTGCTTGCAAGCCTTCCCGAGAAAACCCGCCAGCGACCCCCCTTCGCTGATCTGGTGAGGAGCTGGACATGAGTCACAAGGAAGAGGCGCCGATCGCCGACATCTGCCTGCTGCTCGAAGGTACCTGGCCTTATGTGCGTGGCGGCGTGTCGAGCTGGATTCACCAGATGATCCTCGGCCTGCCGGAGCTGACGTTCTCGGTAATGTTCATCGGCGGGCAACGTTCAGCCTATCCCGAACGCCGCTATCAAGTACCGTCGAACGTGCTGCACATCGAGGAAGTGTTCCTCGAGGACGCGACCCATACGACAAATACCCGGGGCACGCCGCGCGAGGCCGACCTGCAAACACTGGAAGACCTGTATCGCTTCCTGCATCACCCGGACGCGCCCGAGCCGGCACTGGGCGAAAACCTGCTCGAGTGTATCGCGCAAGGCCACTTGACCCTCGACGACGTGCTGCGCAGCCGTGCCAGTTGGGAGGCGTTGAGCGAAGGCTATCGCCTGCATTGCGCCGACCCGTCGTTCATCAACTATTTCTGGACCCTGCGTTCGATGCAGTCACCGTTGCTGATGCTCGCCGAGTCATCGCGCCGGATGCCGCGGGCGCGGGTGCTGCATTCGATTTCCACCGGTTACGCCGGGTTGTTGGGGTGCATCCTCAAGCAGCGCTGGAACTGCACTTACCTGCTCAGCGAGCATGGGATCTACACCAAGGAACGCAAGATCGACCTGGCCCAGGCCAGCTGGATCGCCGAGAGCTCCGGCCAGGCGCTCAACCGCAGCCTTGATGCCGGCTCGGGCTATATCCGGACCTTGTGGGTGCGTTTTTTCGAGCGTATCGGTCAACTGACTTACAACAGCGCCGACAACATCATTTCGCTGTATGACGGCAACCGCCAGCGGCAAATCAAGGACGGCGCCGACCCGGTCCGTACCCAGGTCATTCCCAACGGCATCGACCTGCCGCAGTGGACCACCGCCCTCCAATCCCGTGCGCCCGGCATTGCCCCGGTGGTGGGGCTGATCGGTCGTGTGGTGCCGATCAAGGACGTGAAGACGTTCCTGCGGGCCATGCGCGGCGTGATCAGCGCCATGCCCGAGGCCGAAGGCTGGATCGTCGGCCCGGAAGAGGAAGACCCGGAATACGTCAGCGAATGCCGCAGCCTGATGGCCAGCCTGGGGCTGGAAGGCAAGGTGCATTTCCTTGGCTTCCAGCGCATCCAGGAGATCCTGCCCCAGCTCGGGCTGATGGTCCTGACCTCGATCAGCGAGGCGCAACCGCTGGTGATTCTCGAAGCCTGGGCTGCCGGTACGCCGGTGGTCAGCAGTGACGTGGGCTCGTGCCGGGAAATGATCGAAGGTGGCAGTCCAGAGGACCGCGACCTGGGCCTGGCCGGCAAAGTCGTGGCCATTGCCGACCCGCAGGCCACCAGCGTGGCCATCCTCGAACTGCTGCGCAGTCCGCAACGCTGGCAGGCGGCTCAGGCCAGCGGCTTGTTGCGGGTCAACCGTTACTACACCGAAGCCTTGATGCTGCAGCGTTATCGCGACTTGTATCAAGCCGCCATGGAGAACAGTTAAATGGCCGGGATTGGCTTCGAACTTCGCAAGATCCTGTCGCGCGATTCCTATACCGCGACCTTGCATGCCTACGTCTATGCCGGGCTGATCAGCTCCGGTCCCTGGGTGCTGTCGATCATCAGCGTGATGCTGGTGGGTATCATCAGCCTGAGCCGTGTCGTGCCCAATACGCTGGTGGGACAGTTCCTGGTGACGGTGACCTACCTGATGGCCAGTTCGCTGATCATTACGGGCGGCTTGCAGCTGTTTTTCACCCGGTTCGTTTCCGACCGGCTGTTTGAGAACAAGCACGACCAGATCCTGCCCAACCTGGTGGGCGTGCTGTTGATGGTCACCATCGGTGCCGGTGTCCTGGGTATCGTCGTGCTGAGCGTGCTGTTCGACCAGCCGCTGATGTACCGGCTGCTGGTGCTGTCGAACTTCGTGGTGCTGTGCAATCTGTGGATGGTGATCATCTTCCTCTCGGGGATGAAAGCTTATAACCGCATCCTGCTGGTGATGCTGGTGGGCTACACACTGATGGTCATCAGTGCGTATCTGCTGAGCTTCCTGGGCATAGCGGGCCTGCTGTTGGCGTTGTTGATCGGGCACAGTACGTTGCTGTTCCTGTTTCTCTACGACATCCTGCGCGAATACCGAGCCGAGAAACTGGTGGCCTTCGATTTTCTTGACCGGCGCCACGTGTTTGTCAGCCTGCTGGTGACCGGGTTTTTCTATAACTTTGGCATCTGGATCGACAAATTCATCTTCTGGTTCAACCCCGGCACCTCGAACGTCGTGATAGGTCCACTGCGGGCGTCAATCCTGTACGACTTGCCGATCTTCCTCGCCTACCTGGCGATCATTCCGGGGATGGCGGTGTTTCTGGTGCGCATCGAAACCGATTTTGCCGAGTGGTATGACCGGCTGTTCCGGGCTATCCGCGAAGGCGAGACCCTGCAGCACATCAGTTCGCTGAAGACCGAGATGACCTTGTCCATTCGCCAAGGCCTGCTGGAAATCTGCAAGGTGCAGGGGCTGACCGTGGTGCTGCTGTTCCTGTTTGCTCCGCGTCTGCTGGATTGGCTGGGCATCTCCAGCTATTACCTGCCGCTGTTCTACATTGACCTGATCGGCGTGAGCATCCAGGTGGTGTTCATGGCGTTGCTCAACGTGTTCTTCTACCTCGACAAGCGCGCCGTGGTCCTGGAGCTGTGCGTGATCTTCGCCGTGTTGAACGCCGGTTTGACGCTACTGAGCATGCACCTTGGCCCGAGCTTCTTTGGCTACGGCTTCACCCTCTCGCTGCTGGTGTGCGTGTTGTTGGGGCTGCATCGATTGTCCACCGCGCTGGAAGACCTCGAGTACGACACCTTCATGTTGTCGCGCTGAAGCATTCTGGCGGTACGAAAAAAGGCACTGTCGATTACCGGCAGTGCCTTTTTTTGTCAGGCTTTAAGCTGTCGTCTACTCAGCCTCGTGACGATCTTTTGTCGTGCGGATAAGGTTGTTGCGCAGCTTCACAATGGCCTGCTGCATTTGCACGAAATCGTCAGGATCAAGACCGGTTTGCGGGAAGCCGTCCTCGCTCAGTTCTTCACGCAGTTTTCGTCCCTCTTTCGTCAGGCTGATACGCACCTGGCGTTCGTCTTCCGGGTCGCGTTGGCGCAGCAAATAACCCATCGCTTCCAGTTTTTTCAGAATCGGCGTGAGGGTGTTGGATTCAAGGAACAGCTTTTCGCCGAGGCTGCCAACGGTCTGGTCATCCTGCTCCCACAGCGCAACGAGGGTGATGAATTGCGTGTAGGTCAAGCCCATTCGTTCGAGCATGGGTTTGTAAGCCTTGCCGAAGGCAAGGTTGGAAGAATAAACCGCAAAGCACAAAAACTCGGAAAGCTTCAGGTCGAGAGCGGATGTCTTGTCAGTGGATTTCATGCGCATTCTCTCTGGGCAAGGACGGATGGGTTGCAAGTCTTGACTATACATCGCATGCGATGGTGTCGGAAGTGCTCAGACCTTGGCGTATCGTCCACTGTGACCGGTGATTGAAGCCGGTGGCCGGTCCAGCGGGAGAACAACACCCTGGCGGACCGGCCGTGGACAGCGTTACGCGGTCTGGACGTTGATGGCGACATCAATGTTGCCGCGTGTTGCCTTGGAGTACGGGCAGATGGCATCGGCGTTGTGTGCCAGTTCGGTGGCGATTTCGTGTGACAGGCCGGGTACGCGCAGGGTCAGTCGAGCCTGGAGGAAGTAGGCTGCGCCGGTCTGGCCCAGATCGACTTCGATGTCGACGGCGGTATCGGCCGGTAGCGTCACCTTTAACTGCTGCGCCGCCAGACCTACTGCGGCGATGTAGCAGGCCGACCATGCCCCGGCGAACAGTTGCTCGGCTTTCGGGTGCGGCTGCACACCGGTGAATACATGCGCTGGCGTGGCGCTGCCGGGGGACGACAATGCAATGTCGAGGCTGCCGTTATGCCCGCGCGTGGTAGTGCCAGCGCTGTTCAGGGTGGTGTGGGTTTTGCCGGTGGCCAGTACTTTTTCGATCTTGCTCATGATGATGTCCTCAGGTTTTCAGTTATTAAATTCGTGTGCGCTAACATCGCATGCGATGTTTTAGGCGGTAATAACGCTCAGGGCAACGTCGATATTGCCGCGTGTAGCTTTGGAGTACGGGCAGATGGAGTCGGCGATATGTGCCAGTTCGGTCGCGACGTCGTGGGCCAGCCCCGGTACGCGCAGGGTCAGCCGGGCTTGAAGGAAGTAAGCCGGTCCGGTCTGGCCGAGGTCGATTTCGATGTCGACGGCCAGGTCTGCCGGCAGTGCGATGTTGCGCTCTGCCGCGACCAGGCCAACCGCTGCGGTGTAGCAGGCCGACCATGCCCCGGCGAACAATTGCTCGGCTTTCGGATGCGGTTGGGTGGCGGCAAACACATGAGCCGGCTGAGTCGAGCCGGGGGACGACAGCTCGATGTCGAGATTGCCGTTATGGCCACGCGAGGTGGTGCCAGCGTTGCTCAGGGTAGTATGGGTTTTACCGGTAGCCAGTACTTTCTCGATCTTGCTCATGGGACGGTTCCTCCAAGGGTTGCATTCTATGCGATAACATCGCATGCGATTTGTTTGATGCGGTAAACGATCTATTGATTGCCTGTTGCTGTGATCCAGTTGTTGCCGTTGTGGCCATTGGAAGCGTGGAAGGTCGAATTGATCTGGGTCTGGCGGCTTCCGGTGTTCATGGCTGAATCTCCAACGGCAATGGGCTGATGTTGTTGGTCGCTTTCGATTAGATCGTATGCGATGTGATAATAATCTGCCGAAGCCTCAACAATGTCAAAGATTATTTTCTGCCCCGACGATGAACGGTGGCACGGGCATCCTGTGAAAAACGCCAAGCGTCGCCCGGCCCATGCCGCGAGGATGCGGCGTAGAGCCTTTCGAGGATTATTGACATTGGGGGAGGAGGCTGAATTTCAGGCACAAAAAAAGACGTCCGAGGACGTCTTTAGATGATGAAGTGGTGGAGCCGGGGGGATTTGAACCCCCGTCCGCCAGTACTCCGCTGTCGGTACTACATGCGTAGCCGTGTCTATTAAGTTAACCCTCAGCGACCCGACGGGCAGGGTGCTTTGGGCGAGTTGTGTAAGTTTTAGCCGCTTCGTCCACAACGTACTGCACGGCGATTCTGTTCTATATGACAATCACTTTGGGTTTACAGACATCCCCTGGTGATTGCTGGACCCGAAGGTACCAGAAGCTCAGGGCTAAGGCTGCTTACGCAGCGAGAGCGAATTCCTGGCCGTAGTTTTCGTCATTGGCAACTATAAGAAGTTGCAACAGTGGATTTACGAGTTCTGTTACCAACTCGGCATGCACCTAAAGTTTCGCAACCGGCGTCGAATCCTAAACGGCCCCGAACTCATTGCTCGTGAAACGGGTGAGCAACAAGCACGAACAGTCTACGACATTGTGGCCCGGAAGGCCAACCCGAAGGTTGGCCGCACCTGGCATCAGTTCCGCGTTGGGTTTCGAATCTGCATTTTGGTAATGATACCGCTGGAAATCTCTACGCAATCCTTGTCGTTGCCTGCCGCCTGGGCTGCCTTGGCTTTTGTCTGCGCTGCTTTGACGCTGTCCAGAGTGCCTTCCGGAATGGAGGGCGCACTGTTGACGAAGTCATCAATGGTTTGAAGGTTATCGGTACACAGGTCTTTATCCGCCGCAAACACCGGCGACGCCAACATTGCAGCAGCGATGAACATTCCAGCAATTGCAGAGTGCTTCATGGGTATCTCCTTGCGCATGTGGGCTCGGTGCTGCCGATAACGCGGGCTGCTGGCCGAGGTGGTTATAAGCTCCTTTCAAAGAGCCTAGTCAAATGACTATAGCCGCGCGCAGGAATTCGGTTTTTTTTTCGGGTTGATGATGGTGTTGCAAAGCAAAAAGGGGCGAAAACACCCCTTTTACGCAAGCCGCCTGTTCAAACCGGACGCGCTTGCGTCACGCGGTCCACGAGGTAAACCAATCCGTGATAATCGATCCCGCCATGCTGGCTCAGGCCGATTTCACAGGTGCGACTGGTAGAGATGCCTTCTTCGCAGTACTGCACGGCGTCTTTCAACGTGCGCAGCGAGTGAGCATTGAGTTCTGGCGTCGTGAAGCCCTTGTCACCGGCAAAGCCGCAGCAGTGAATCCCTTCCGGGATGACCACGTTGTTGCTGCACCTGCGCGCCAGATCGATCAATGCCTGGCTTTCGCCCAAGTGCTGGGTGCTGCAGGTGACATGTACCGCGATCGGCGCCTCTTGTGGGATGAAGTCCAGTCGATCCATCAAATGCGTGCGGATGAAACGCACCGGGTCGTACAGGTCAAGGCGCACGTCGCCCAGATCCTGAGTCAAGCGCAAGGTGCAGGGGCTGGTGTCGCAGTAGATCGGATCGAGCCCGCCACGGCTGGCGTGGAGCAGGGCACCGATCAGTTCCTGGCGTTTGTGTTCGGCCTGTTCGGCATAACCCTTGGAAGCGAACGGCTGGCCGCAGCAGAGATTGTCCAGATTGTCCGGGAAGACCACCTGATAACCGGCTTTTTCCAGCAGGCCACGGGTTTTGTCGTACAGCGACATTTGTTCTTTGTCGCCGGCCGCCGGCCCCATAGCGCGTGAAACGCAGGCTGCCAAATACACCACGCGCGGGCGTTCGTCGGTCACCGATGGGCTGAAGCGAATGGCTTTTTCCGGCTGCGGCATGGCGCTGGTCCATTGCGGGACCTGGCCTTTGGACAAGCGGGTCAGCGTTGCCGACAACTTTGCCAATCGTGGCGCGCCCAGCAACATTCTTGCGCCGTTGGCTACATGCAGTGTGAAGCGCGCGCCTTGCATGGCTGTGGCGAAATTGCCTTCCAGCCAATTGGCGGTTTTCGTATGAGTGGCGTGTTGGCCGCGAAGCTTTTTCACCAGCTCGCCGGTGTTGATTCCCACGGGGCAGCGTTGCGCACACAGACCGGTCGCGGCACAGGTGTCGATGCCCTGGTATTCATAAGCCGCTTCAAGTTCACGGGTATCGACACCGGCGCGTTTCTTCGCCTGGATATCGCGCCAGATCACGATGCGCTGGCGTGGGCTCAAGGTCAGGCCTTTCGACGGACAAACCGGCTCGCAGAACCCGCACTCGATGCACTTATCCACAATCTCGTCGGCGGCCGGCAAGGGTTTCAAGTGCTTGAGGTGGATTTGCGGATCTTCGCTGAGCACCACGTCCGGATTGAGAATGCCATTGGGATCGAGCAGACGCTTGAGCTGCCACATCAGTTGATAGGCATCGCTGCCCCATTCCAACTCAACGAATGGCGCCATGTTGCGCCCGGTACCGTGTTCAGCCTTCAACGAGCCGCCGAACTCCACCGCGACCAGTTGCGCGACGTCGTCCATGAACGCCTGGTAGCGTGCGACTTCTTCCGGGCTGTTGAAGCCCTGAGTGAAGACGAAGTGCAGATTGCCTTCCAGTGCGTGTCCGAAAAGGATCGCTTCGTCGTAGTGATGTTTGTCGAACAACTCGATCAGGCGATTGACGCCGATGGCCAGTTGTTCCACCGGGAAGGTCACGTCTTCGATGATTACCGTGGTTCCGGTTTTGCGCACCGCACCGACGGCGGGGAAGGTGTCCTTGCGGATCGCCCAGAGACGGGCGTTTTCCAGCGGATCTTCGGTGAAGTCGACTTGCTTCTCCACCGGGAACGACGCCAGCGACGCCATGATCTGCGCCAGTTGTTCATGCAGCAAAGTGGACGACGCTGCGCGGGATTCGATTAGCAGGGCGCAAGCATTGTTCGACAAATGTTGTACGAAAGCGGGCATGCCGGGTTTGCTTTGCACCGAGCGCAGACTGCGCCGGTCCAGGAGTTCTACTGCCGACACCGGTTGGCTTTTCAGCACGGTGACCGCGTTGCAGCAGGTTTCCACATCCGGGAACACAATCAGCGCCGACGCCTTGTTAGGGTGATCGATCACCGTGTCGTAGGTCACTGCGCTGATGAAGCCGAGTGTGCCTTCGGAACCGACCAGCAAGTGGCTCAAGATATCCACAGGTTCGTCGTAATCCACCAGGGCGTTGAGTGACAGACCGGTGGTATTTTTCAGACGGTATTTGTGGCGAATCTTTGCCGCCAGTTCGGCATTGGCGCGGGTCTCGCGGCCTAGCGTCGCCAAGCGTTCAAGCAGCTCTGCATGGCTTTGCCGAAACGCCGCGACACTGGTGGCATCTTCAGTGTCGAGACGGCTGCCATCGGCTAGAACCAGACGAATGCCGGCCAGCGTGTGATAGGTGTTTTGCGCCGTGCCACAGCACATGCCGCTGGCATTGTTGGCGACGATGCCGCCGATCTTGCAGGCATTGATCGATGCCGGGTCCGGTCCGATCTTGCGCCCGAACGGCGCAAGCCAGGCATTGGCTTGTGCTCCGATTACGCCGGGTTGCAGACGAATCTGCGTACCTTGGCCGCGGATCTCACGACCGTTCCAGTTATCCCCAAGGACGATCAGCACTGAGTCGCTGATGGCTTGCCCGGACAGGCTGGTGCCGGCGGCGCGGAAGGTCACCGGCACCTGATCGCGCTGGGCCAGTTTCAGCAGCGCTACCACTTCATCTTCGGATTCGACGCGGATCACCAGTTGCGGGATCAGCCGATAGAAACTGGCATCGGTGCCGAAAGCCAGGGTCGACAACGGGTCGTCGAAGCGCCGTTCGCAGGGAATCAGTTGCTGTGCATCACGCAGGAAAGCGGCCGGTAAAGTCATTGATCCTCCAGGATCAGCACCACCAGGTCTTTCGGACCGTGGGCGCCGTAGGCCAGCACTTGTTCAATGTCAGCGGTTTTCGACGGGCCGGACACCAGCAGGGCATTGGTCGGCATGCCCTGCGCCCACTCGAACTCCTGCTGGACCTGATAAAAATTGTCGCGGATTTCACTGGCCTTGAGCAGGGCGAAATGCACCGGTGGCGCCAGGCTCATCAATCGCGGTTCTTCCCGTGTCGGCCAGATGATCAGGCTGCCGGTCGCGGCGATGGCGCCGAGGGTCGTAGTCAGACTCGCCGGAGTGTCGTTGAACAGCTCGGCTTTCCACTCTTCGACCGGTCGATCATAGGCCTTGAGTGCCGGCAGATCAGGATTTTTCTCCCAGTGCTGTACGACACGCTGCCCGTGGGGTGTGGTCGGTGCAATCAACAGGCTCGGTAATTGGCGATCCTTCAATAATTGCCCAAGCAACTCAGGCCAGCCTTCAGCCGACGTCAGGTGGATTTCCGTGTGCACCGCTTCCATCAGTTTGCGCAGTTGCGGGATGCGCTGTTCCGGTGCGTAGGTGTAAGGCTGCGTCACCAGATCGACATCGAAGTTGTCAGCCACCGGTGTGGTGCCTGTCAGGCTTTTGCGCAGTTTGGCGAGGATGTTTTGCTTGGCGCTCATCGACGGTCTCCCTGTTTGGCCAAATGTTCGCGCGCCATGTCATGCAGTGAGCGGGCAGCGGGTTTCGGTGCGCTGTGGTTTTGCGTCCATGGGCCGACATTGTCCGGCACAAGGGCGCGCAGGCGCGTCGCGGCAAAACCGAACAGGCGATACAGCGTCGGTGAGCTATTGAGCTTCGCCCAGGCGTTCCAGATGAACCGCTCCTTGCGCGAGTATTTGCTGCCCTGGCCGCGCATCACATGGTGTGGGCTGTCCGGGGCTTTGACGTTCTCTTCCCGAAGACGACGGAGTAACGCCGGGATCGGAATTTTTACCGGACATACCTCGCCGCACGCTCCGCACAGGGAAGAGGCGCTCGGATGATCCGGGACTTTCGCCAGGCCAACCATGTGCGGGGTGATGATTTTTCCGATAGGGCCGGGGTAGACCTCGCCATAGGCATGGCCGCCGATTCGGGTATAGACCGGGCAATGATTCATACAGGCGCCACAGCGAATGCAGTTCAGGGTCTGGCGCAGTTCGCTGTCGGCAAAGGCCTGGCTGCGACCATTGTCGAGCAGCACCAGGTGCACTTCCTGCGGGCCGTCGAGCTCATGTGCCTTGCGCGGGCCGGAAATCATGTTGACGTAGGTGGTGATCGGAATTCCCAACGCCGAGCGTGTCAGCAATGACAGCAGGGGCACCACATCGCGCAGGTTTTCCACAACCTTTTCGATGCCGGTCACGGCGATGTGCACCGGTGGCACGGTGGTGGTCATGCGGCCGTTGCCTTCGTTTTCCACAAGCAGCAGGGTGCCGGTTTCAGCCACGGCGAAGTTGACACCGGAAACGCCGATGTCCGCTTCGAAGAACTTCTGCCGCAGGACTCTGCGACCGATCTGAATGAGTTGGTCAACGTCCTTGGTGTATTCCACTCCAAGCTTGTCGTGGAACAAGGACGCGACCTGACCGGCGTTCTTGTGGATCGCCGGCATGATTATGTGTGAAGGCTTCTCGTGGTCGAGCTGGACGATGTACTCGCCCATGTCCGATTCCAGGCATTCAATGCCCTGTTCAGCGAGGACGTGGTTCATCTCCATTTCTTCGCTGACCATCGATTTACCCTTGATCACTTGCCGCCCCTCGTGAGCGCGGATGATCGAAAGGACGATGCCATTGGCTTCGTCCACCGTTTCCGCCCAGTGCACTGTCACACCGTTGCGGGTCAGGTTCTGTTCAAGTTGCTCGAGCAGCTCGGGCAACTTCGATAAAGCACGGGCGCGGACGGCATTGCCCAGCGCGCGTAAATGTTCCCGCTCATGGGCATCGCTGAAAGCCGCGGCCCGTTTGGTCATCAGTGAATCCATCGCCTTGCGGAAGTTGCCCCGCAATTGCGCATCATCCAAGGCCTCGTGAGCCCGGGTGCGGAAATCCTCTTCTACAGCGACCGTAGGAATAATCTCGGCGGCGCTCATTGGGCACCTCCGGTACGTTGCCAGAGGAAACTCGCCAGATGCTGACCGCGTAACGCTTCCTGCTGTTTTTCCAGTGAGCCGTTGATGTTCATCAGGCAACCGCAGTCGGCGCTGAGTACCTTGTGCGCGCCGGACTCCTTCAGCGATCGGGTCTTGTCAGCCACCATCGCGCCGGAAATGTCTGGCATACGGACGCTGAAAGTCCCACCGAAGCCACAGCATTCGCTTTCATGGCTGTGGTCGACTCGCTCCACATTGCTCAGCTGCGACAACAGCTCACGGCCGTGCAGGTGGGTGTTCATTTCACGGCGTGCCGAACACGACGTGTGCAACGCTACTTTTACCGGTTCACCGCTATCCTTGAGCTGCACCTTGCAGACGAACAGCAGGAACTCGGTGAGCTCATAGGTCCTGGCCGCCAAGGCCTCGACCTGTTTCAACGTGTCCGGCTCGTCCTTGAACAAGTCGGCATAGTGTTCGCGCAACATGCCGGCACAGGAACCCGACGGCACCACCACCGGATAATCCCCGGCAAATAGCGCCAGCTGCGAGCGCGCCACTGTCCGGGCCTGCTCGGTATAACCCGAGGTGTACGCCGGTTGACCGCAACAGCTTTGCCCTTGCGGGTACTCGACACGGATCCCTTCGCGCTCCAGTAGATGGATCGCGTCCATTCCGGCTTGCGGGTAGAACAAGTCCACTACGCAGGTCCCGAACAGGTACACCCGCTGCGGTTTCTCGCTGGGGTATTGCCGAGGCTCGGGCAGTGGCGGGGCGACACGGGTCGCATTCGGCACAGCGTTGTAAAAAAGCTCGCTCATCAGGCGTGTCTCCGGGTGGGCCCGGTTATCCGTCCGCTGAGGCCGCTGAATATAGAGTGAGATTCTTTCAGCAGCCTTACAGACCGGGTTGTGAATAGCTGACGCCGGAATCGTGGTCCGGCGTCGGTTTTTTCCGTATCGGTTGTGGCTTTTAGTGCACCAGCATGCCGGTGAACCAATAGGCCTGAGCCAGCGTGATCAAGCCGACAATCGTGGCAAAGAACAGGCTGTGCTTGAGGGTGAAGCGGAACAGGTCCGACTCCTTGCCCACCAGCCCGGTCGCGGCGCAGGCCACGGCGATCGATTGCGGTGAGATCATCTTGCCGGTCACGCCGCCACTGGTGTTCGCTGCCACCAGCAAGGTGTCGTTGACGCCGATCTGGTGGGCGGTGGTCGCTTGCAACGAACTGAACAGTGCGTTGGACGAGGTATCGGAACCGGTCAGGAACACACCGAGCCAACCGAGGAACGGTGAGAAGAACGGGAAGGCTGCACCCGTGCCGGCCAACACCAGGGCCATGGTCGACGACATGCCCGAGTAGTTGGTGACGAAGGCGAACGCCAGCACCATGCCGATGGACAGAATCGGCCACCGCAGTTCGTAGAAGGTCTCTTTAAAAGTGGTCAGACCAGTTTTGAGGTTGATCTTCAGAACCAGCATCGAGATCAGTGCGGAGAAGAAAATCGCCGTGCCGGTCGCGGAAATCGGATCAAGCTTGAACACGGCTGGAATGGCAGTCGGGTTAGCCACAATCGGTGCAACCTTGATCACCATCTGATCAAGGTGCGGGATAGCGAAATTGAACACGAAGCTGTACATCGAACCGCCGGCGGCAAACATCGCCTTGAACGGCTTCAAGGTCCAGATGGTCACCAGCACGGTCAGAATCAGGAACGGCGACCACGCCTTGATGATTTCCCCGAGGCTGTAGGGCGATGCCAGGGTGGTGCGCTTCTGGCCGAAACCACCGGCGCTGGCGCTGACCACGGAAGCCGATACGGCCCCGACGATGTGCTGGCCGGCGGCGCGTTTTGGCTGCCAGACTTTCAGGAACAGGGTCAGGGAGATCAGGCTGGCCAGGGCCGAAGTGATGTCCGGCAGTTCCGGGCCGATGAAGTTCGACGTGAAGTATTGAGTCACGGCGAAGCTCAAGCCGGCAACCAGAGCGGCGGGCCAGGTTTCGCGAACGCCGCGCAGGCCATCCATCATGAACACCAGCCAGAACGGCACGAACAGCGACAGCAGCGGCAGCTGGCGACCGGTCATGGCGCCGATCTTGAACGCGTCGATGCCGGTCACTTGCCCGGCGACGATGATCGGAATCCCCAGGGCGCCGAAAGCTACCGGCGCGGTGTTTGCGATCAGGCACAGGCCCGCGGCGTACAACGGGTTGAAACCCAGGCCGACCAGCAGAGCGGCGGTAATCGCCACCGGTGCACCGAAACCGGCCGCACCTTCAAGAAACGCGCCGAAGCAGAAGCCGATCAACAGCACTTGCAGACGCTGGTCGTCAGTGATCGACAGCACCGAGCTGCGTATCACTTCGAACTGCCCACTTTTGACCGTCAGTTTGTAAAGAAAAACAGCGGCCACGATGATCCACGCAATCGGCCAAAGGCCATAGGCGAAACCATACCCTGCGGCTGCGAAAGCCATGTCGACCGGCATCTGGAAGGCAAAAATCGCCACCAGGATCGACAAGGCCAGCGTGATGCTACCGGCAACGTGCCCCTTGAGACGGAACACGGCCAGAGCCAGGAAGAAAAACACGATAGGTATAACGGCCGCGAGCGCGGATAAACCGAGGCTTCCGAGCGGGCTGTAGAGCTGTTGCCAGGTTTGCATATGGGGTGGCCCCTAATTGTTGTTGGTCAGGCACTGATCAGCGTTCTTGGATAATTGGTAATACCAATTTACAATCGCTGTTGGCTAGGGTAAAAGCCTTGTAGGCGGTGTGTCAATTTGCCGCCCTAAAACTTTTGTCGAATACCGGGACTGCAATGGGCTGCGTTGTGCGGATTCAGGTGCTGTATGGCAGGTGCCGATACGGCGGCAATGGGCCAGAATAGAGCGCCGGCGCGCCGTCGGATCTTGGAGAAGGTGAGTTATGGGGTTTGATCAGATTCGTCAGCGCCGTTTGTCTGACGATATTGTCGAGCAGCTCGAGGGCATGATCCTTGAGGGTACGTTGAAGGCGGGTGAGCGCTTGCCGGCCGAGCGCGCGCTGGCCGAACAGTTCGGTGTCTCACGCCCTTCTTTGCGCGAGGCGATACAAAAGCTGACGGCCAAGGGCTTGCTGGTAAGCCGTCAGGGCGGCGGTAATTACGTGGTGGAGTCGTTGGGCACGACGTTCAGTGACCCTCTACTGCATTTGCTAGAGAGTAATCCCGAGGCTCAGCGCGATCTGCTGGAGTTCCGCCACACTCTGGAAGCGTCCTGTGCGTATTACGCGGCGTTGCGCGCCACGGATGTCGACCGCGAGCGCCTGACCGCCGCGTTCAATGAGTTGCAGGACTGCTATTCGCGTCACGATGAAGTGAGTCGGGCGGAAGAGGGCGCGGCCGATGCGAAATTTCATCTGGCGATCGCCGAGGCCAGTCATAACGCTGTTTTGCTGCATACCATTCGCGGACTGTTCGATTTGCTCAAGCGCAACGTCGTGACCAATATCGGCGGCATGTACAAGCAGCGCACCGAAACTCGCGACATGTTGATCACGCAACACCGAGAGTTGTATCAGGCGATCATCGAGGGGCGGGCCGAACAGGCGAGGGAAGTCTCCAGTCGTCACATTCTGTATGTGCAGGAGGTGTTGGAGGAGGTGCGCCAGGAAGTGCAACGCGTTGCGCGGGCGGAGCGGCGCAAGGGGATGTAGTCGGTATGATCATTCCCACGCTCAGCGTGGGAATGAATCCCGTGACACTCCGCGTCACAAAGCGGACGCAGAGCGTCCATCGCTGCATTCCCACGCGGAGCGTGGGGAACGATCAACTCAGGCAGAAAAATCAGTCTTCCTTGCCCTTGTTGCGCACCGCACGCTGCAATTCGCGACCGGCGTCGCGCTCGCGCTCGGTGTCGCGCTTGTCGTATTCCTTCTTGCCCTTGCCCAGTGCGATCTCGCACTTGACCATGTGCTTGCTCCAATACCAGGACAGGCACACGCAGGCGTAACCCTTCTGCTGCACAGCGGCGGCGAGCTTCTCCAGCTCGCGTCGGTTGAGCAGCAATTTACGGGTGCGGACCGGATCAGCGATGACGTGGGTGCTGGCCGTCGTCAGGGGCGTAATGTGACTGCCGAGCAGCCAGGCTTCGCCATCCTTGAGCAGCACATAACTGTCAACCAGCTGCAGCTTGCTTGCCCGCAGACTTTTTACTTCCCAGCCGGCCAGGACCAGACCAGCCTCGAACTTATGCTCGATGAAGTAATCGTGTCGCGCCTTTTTATTTTGCGCGATGGTCCCTGTTGGGTGTTTCTTCTGTTTAGCCATAGGGGCGGCATTATAGGGAGTTGCACGCGAGTCGGCTACGGTGTTGCTACGTGCTTGAGCAGGTTGAGTGAATCCCGGACAATGCGCGCTCTTTTTCGAACGCTTGGGCGTGATAACGATGTCGACAGACAAGGTTTCTGTCCACGGCAGTTGGGCTAGCCGCTGGGTCTTCATACTCGCCGCGACCGGTTCGGCCGTGGGCTTGGGTAGTATCTGGAAATTCCCCTATATGGTTGGCGTCTATGGCGGCGGCGCTTTCGTACTGATGTTCCTGGCCTGTATCGCGCTGATCGGTGTGCCGGTCATGCTCGCAGAAACCCTCATCGGCAGACGCGCCCGGCAGAGTCCGGCCAATGCCCTGAAGGTGCTGGCGCTGGAGGCGGGGCATTCAGCCAAGTGGTCGTGGGGGGCATTCGCCGGGATGATCACGGCGTTGCTGATCCTGTCTTTTTACAGCGTGGTGGGCGGCTGGTCGCTGGACTACATCATCGACATGGGGCGTGGCGACTTCCAGGGCGCGACGCCCGATCAGGTGGGCGCTTACTTCGGCGCGGTGATCGCCGATCCATGGCGGCTGACACTTTGGCACACAGTTTTCATGCTGTTGTCGGCAGTGGTGATTGCCAAGGGTGTGGTTGCCGGGCTTGAGCGCAGCTTGCGGATCATGATGCCCTTGCTGTTCGTGATGGTGATTGTTCTGCTGGGTTACAGCATGACTACCGGGCATTTCATGGAAGGCGTGCATTTCATGTTCGACTTCCATCCGGAAAAAGTCCTCGACGGCTTGCTGCCGGCCATGGGGCACGCATTCTTTTCCCTGAGCGTCGGGGTTGGTTCGATCATGATCTACGGTGCTTATATGCCGAAGAGCTCGTCGATTTCCGGAACCATCGTTGGGGTGGCGCTGCTTGATACCTTTGTTTCCCTGGTGGCTGGTCTGGCGCTGTTTCCGATCGTGTTCGCCGCGGGCCTGAATCCGAGCGAAGGCCCTGGCCTGATGTTTGTCAGCCTGCCATTTGCCTTTGGCAACGTAGCGTTTGGTCAGTTGATGGGCGTAGTGTTCTTCGTTCTGGTCGCGATTGCTGCCTGGAGTTCGGCGATCTCGCTGCTCGAACCGATGGTGGCTTACCTGGTCGAGCGCTCGAAAATCAGTCGCGCCTGGGTCACCTTCTGGCTGGCGTTCACTTGCTGGTTTGTTGGTCTGGGCACAGTGTTTTCCTTCAATATCTGGAAGGAAGCCAAGTTTTTCGTGAACGAAGGCGGGTTGTTCCACCTCTACCAGTGGGGGGCGACAGGCGGCCTCGACTTCTTCGGCGTGATCGATTTCTTCACCTCGCGGATCATGCTGCCACTCGGTGGGTTGTGTTTCGTGGTGTTTGCAGGCTGGGTGATGGGTCGTGACGCGGTGCGTGAAGAGTTGTCGATTCGTAATCCGGCGTTGTTCGCTTTGTCCTTGTTCTTGATGCGCTATGTGGCGCCCATCGGCATTCTCGTAGTGTTTGCCGCCCAGCTCTGGAAGTGACGCTGACATGACGACACACATTTCTCGTTCAGCCCTGCTGCCATATCCGGCGCAAGCGCTTTATGACCTGGTCAACGACGTGGCGCGGTATCCGGAATTCCTCCCATGGTGCTCATCGGCTGAAGTTCTGGAGAGTTCCGCCGAACACATGCGCGCCAGCGTCGGTGTTGCCAAGGGCGGGCTCAGCCAGCATTTCGTGACGCGTAATACCCTGGTCCCCGGTCAGTCGATCGAAATGAACCTTGAAGAAGGGCCGTTCACCCAGTTGCACGGTGTCTGGGTGTTCAAGCCATTGGGCGATAAAGCCTGCAAGATCAGCCTGGACCTGTCCTTTGATTATGCGGGGCCAATTATTCGTGCCACCTTGGGGCCTTTGTTCAACCAGGCGGCCAATACGCTGGTGGATGCATTCTGCCAGCGGGCGAAGCAAATGCATGGTTGAGGTAATGATTGACGTTGAGGTCGTGTACGCCGCTGTAGATCGTCAGGTTCTCATGCCTGTCGCGGTGCCGGAGGGAACGACCATTCGCGCCGCACTGTTGAAATCCGGGATCGGCCAGGTGTTTGCCGAACTGGATCTGACCGAGTGCCCGGTGGGCATATTCGGCAAGGTGATTGTCGATCCCGATACGCGAGTGGTTCAGTCGGGAGATCGAATCGAGATCTATCGGCCGCTGCTGGCCGATCCCAAGGAAGTTCGGCGACTGCGCGCTGCGAAGGCGGCAGAGGCCAAAGCCAAGAATCAATGAGTGACAAAATGAACAGGCAATAAAAAACCCGGACCAGCCGGGTTTTTTATTGCGTCGCAAATTATTGCGGCGAGGTGTCCAGTGGTTCTGGCGTTGGGACCGGAACGGTTTCTACGCCGTCGACATCCTTTTGAATCTGATCCAGCAACGAACCTGGCTTGACCGGTTTCTCCGGCTTCGGCTTCTCGACGTTTTCTGCCGGAGCGGTGACCGTGGTGCCACTGTCCTTGCCGAGAATCGCTTCATCGCGGCTCACGCCTGGCATGAAATCGCCAGAAAGGCTGACAAGCTGATCATTAGGGTTGAAGATAACGCTAATGCGTTCCTGTTGGCGTTCACCGCCCCCGGGTTGCAGGCTGTACAGGTAATCCCAGCGATCGGCATGGAACGTGTCGGTCAGCAGAGGGTTGCCCATGATAAACCGTACTTGCTTGCGGGTCATTCCCGGGCGTAACTGGTCTATCATGTCCTGCGTGACGACATTGCCCT